>NZ_JBFUGJ010000445.1:0-4029 GCF_056402975.1 Mesorhizobium sp. P3_A9
CATGATCTCCATCATCTTGGCCTTGTCCGGCGGCCCGCCGGCGGCGGCGTTGAGCAAGCCGAACACCTCGCGGAAATAGTCCGGGCCGATCGCCGCTGGCGTGATGACGCACAGCGCCTTCGCGTCTCGGGTGCCATTGTTGTCGAACCGGTGAACGGCGCCGCGTGGAATGCACAGCGCTTCCCCCGGCCCAACCTCGATCGGTTTGCTGTTCACGGTCCAGGTCAGCACCCCGTGAATGCCGTAGATCGTCTCCTCGTAGTGATCGTGGCTGTGCGCCGGCGCGGGCAAGCGCTGCGCGGCTGGCACCATCAGCTCGAAAGCGGCGACACTGCCGTTCGAACTGTCGCCCGATACCAGGAAGCGGACCGACAGCCCCTTGGTGCCGATGGTCTCGTTGGCTGGATTGACCCGAAGATTCATGGCGGACATTGCGCAAACCCCTCCAGTAAATTACATTTACTGGCTATCAGTAAACTCAATTTACCGGATCGTCAATGGCCACCTCCGCCGAAGTTCTCCAGACCAAGACCGAGAACCTGTTGATTGGCGCCCTGTTGCGCGTGCCGGCACAGGCGATCCAGCGCCGGCTGATCAAGGAACTCAACGCCGCCGGTTTCGATGAATTGCGCCTGCCGCATATGGCCGTGCTGCAGTTTCCAGGGCCAGACGGCGCACGCCCTGGCACCATTGCCGAGCGTGCCGGCATGAGCAAACAGGCCATCAATCAGTTGCTCAGCAGCCTCGAAGGCTACGGCTAYATCRTSCGCTCCGACGGCGAAGGCRGCGCGCGCGTGGTGCACTCCACCGAACGCGGCCATGCCGCCTTCTGGAAGATGGTCGACATATTGCGCGACATCGAGGAGGAGTGGCGCAGCGAGCTCGGGCCGGAGCGGTTCGCCCAGCTGAAAGCACTGCTGTTCGTCGTCTGGGACAGCCCTCTGGTGCGTTGAGCGGGACGTGCTCTGCCGGCACCATCGGCCTCTCCGATAGCACCATCGGTTTCTTCCGTTTTCCCGTGACGCTCTGACCTGCCAATCCCTGCCCTGTCCAATCCAGCAAAGGCAGAGCGACATGAGCACTTCAAACCAGAAAATCCTGATCGTCGGCGGCGGCTCCGGCATGGGCCTGGCCCTAGCCAGACGTTGTGTCGAGGCCAGTGCCAAGGTCGTCATTGCCGGGCGCGGTGAGGACCGGCTGCAACAGGCACGCGAGGAACTCGGCAATCCCCCCGGCCTGGAGGTGACCGTCGTCGACGTCGCGCGGGAAGACCAGGTCGCGGACCTGTTCGCGCGCATCGGCGGGCTCGACCACATCGTCAGCACGGCGGCCGACATCGAAGGCGCCTACCGGCTGCTGCCGGAGCTCGACCTCAAGGCGGCGCAACGCGCGGTCGACAGCAAGCTCTTCGGCCCGCTGCTGCTCGCCAAGCATGGCGCGCCACAGATTGCGGCTGGCGGCTCAATGACCTTCGTCTCCGGCGTCGCTGCCTACCGGCCGGCCGCGCGCGGCTCGGTCGTCGCCGCCGTCAATGCAGCACTCGAAGGGATGGTGCGGGCGCTTGCCGTCGAACTCGCCCCGGTCCGCGTCAACGCCGTATCACCCGGCTGGGTCGACACCACGATCTGGGCGCAGGTCGCCGGCGATCGCAAGGCCGAAATGCTTGCCGCGATGGCCGAGCGGCTACCGGTCGGCAGGATCGGCCAGCCCGCAGACATCGCAGACGCCATTTTCTTCCTGATCGGCAATGGCTTTACCACCGGAACGACGCTGCATGTCGAAGGTGGACACCGGCTTGTCTGAACTGGACCGGCGTCGGGAACCGCTTTCAAAGCAAGACCTTGGGCCGACTTGTCGATTCAGCTTCTGAACTGGTTTGAGAGGGTTTCAACGTGTCGCGTGCGGCGGCGAGCAAGTGCCTGAGCGCCGGCGGCTGGACGCGCCGGCGGCGCCAGATCATCGTCAGCGGTGCCGCTTGTGCTGGGCCGGGCCACGACAGTTCGACAAGATCGCCACGCGCCAGCGCATCGCTGACCGCAAGACGTGGAACGAGGCCGAGCCCAGCACCCGCCGCCACCAGCCGGGCAATGGCACTGACGCTGCCGACTTCGGCGGCAAGTTTTGGCACCGCCATGCCGGCCTCGGCAAAGGCGGTGTCGAACATATGCCGGTAGATGCATCCAGGCTCCGTCGCCACGAAACGCAGCGCGGCAAGGGCGGCCAGGTCGCGTGGCGCCGTGCCTTGTCCCGGCGCCGCGACCAGCACCAACGGTTCGGCGCCAATCGTGCGCCTGGCCAGGCGTTCATCGGCAGTGCCCTTCGCACCGTCGCGACGCTCGAAGCAGAAGGCGACATCGATGCCGCCGTCCTCCAGCAGGCGCCGCAACGTGCCGCTGTCGGTCACCTTCATCCGCACGGTGATATCGGGATGGCTGGCCTGGAACCCCGGCAGCCACGGCGCCAGCCGGACCGAGGCGATCGTTTCCAGCGCGCCGATGGTCAGCGTTCCGCTTGTCTGTCCAGCCGCCGCCTGCACAGCCGCACGTCCCTCGCCATCGAGTCGCAACAGCTCTTCGGCGATCGGCTGCAGCGCCAGCCCTGCCGGCGTCAGCTCCAGGCCGGCCTTCGAGCGTGTGAACAAGGCGGCACCAAGTTCCGCCTCGAGGGTCTGGATCTGGTCGCTGACACTCGATTGCGCGAGGTGAACAGCGTCGGCGGCACGCGTGATGTTGCGGCTGCGCGCCACCGCGAGAAAGGTCTTGAGCAGTCTTGGATGCATTATTGACGCAACGCGGCTACTGCAGCTGCGGCTTCTTCAAAAAGCTGCCGCGGTCGGCGGATTTGACGCGCAGCCAGGTCTCGCGGCCGTCGCGCACCACGCGCATCGGAATCTCGGCGCCGGCCGAGCCGCTGTCCCAGAGCTTGCGATAGAAATCGGCGAGCCCGTCGACGGCGCCGTCGCGGACCTCGGAGATGACATCGCCCTGGCGCAGGCCGGCCTTGGCGGCCGGACCGCCTTCGGTCACGCTCATCACCACCACCTTGCCGTCGCTTTCGGCCGACAGCGCGCCGAGCCACGGACGCGGCGGCCTCGCCACCTGGCCCCGCGTCAGGAGATCGTCGAGGATCGGCGGCAACAGATCGATCGGCACCACCATATTGATATCGGCGACCTCGCCGGCGCGGCTCATCTGCAGGCGCAGCGAGCCGATACCGAGCAGCGCGCCATCGGCGCTAAACAGCGGCGCTCCGCCCCAGGACGGATGCGCGGGCGCGATGAAGATCGCCTCGTCGAGCAGATACTCCCAATAGCCGGCGAATTCCTGCTTGGTGACGATCTTGGCCTCGACTGCCCGGCCGATGCCGTCGGCAAGCACCACCGCGTCGCCGATACGAGCCTTGCCGGCATCGCCGAGCGCCACGGCGGGCAGCCCGGTCGGCGCCAGCGCCTGGACCAAGCCGAAGCCCGATTCCTGGTCATAGGCCAGTGCGTGCGCCGGGATGACGCGGCCATCATGCGCGGTCAGCCAGACTTCTTCTGCCTCGGTGATGAGATAGCCGATGGTCAGCACCAGCCCGTCATCCCTGATGACGACGCCGCTGCCTTCCCTGAGCGTACCCAGCGCGCCGGCCGTAAAAGCATCGTCGGRGACGGTTGCGCGCACGGCGACGACGGAGCGCGGATTGGGATTGATGGTCATGATTTTGTCCTGCGATGCAAATGCCCTGGCGGCTTCTTCTATAGGTATGCCTTGGAGGGGATGGTGCAAGGGGTGAGAAGCGGTGGCTGGGGGCCGCGAGAAGCCAATTGCTTGGCTTTTCGAGCTTCGAACGCCCTGAGCCTGCGAAGGGCTGGGGCGCGGCGGGGCAGATCTTCCTTCTCCCCTTGTGGGAGAAGGTGGAACGGCGCGACAGCGCCGAGACGGTTGAGGGGTGTTCCAGCGGAGTGAGGCGTTGGTGTTCCCTGGAGCACCCCTTGTGTGTTTGGAATCGTGCATTGTTGAGGGTGCCACGGACCAGGTGCTTGCC
>NZ_JBFUGJ010000446.1:0-4017 GCF_056402975.1 Mesorhizobium sp. P3_A9
CGGGCAGGGGACTTGGAAACGCTACTATGAACGATGGGCAGACTTGACGCTTGAGCGCCCTGGCCCGGGAAAGGTGGACTTGGTCCCGGAGCTTCGAGCGTTTACGCCGCCGGCGCCAGTTGTAGACAAGCCGGTGTATTCGCCTTGGCTTGGCTCGAACCTTCGCACTCTACTGGCGCAGCGGGCGCCGCGACACCGTTATCGTCACCGGCGGAGAAAGAGATATGTGCGTCCTTTCAACGGTGTTGGGCGCGGCAGACTATGGCTTACGTACCATCGTGGTCCAGGATGCGGTCTACAGCGCCTCGGATGAGGCCCATGATGCCATGATCGGGCTGTTCAGCAATCGCTACGGCCAGCATATCGAGACCGCCACCACTGAGCAGCTTGTAAACTGTTCGATTGGTGGGTGACCGACGCACACTGTAAGGGCCACGACGATGTCGCCGTGGCCCTTATTTAAGTGCGTGGGATCAAGCCGCTTTTTGCTGCTCGGCCGCCCTGTCATTCACACCTGATTCACCGAGGGAGGTGAGGGCTTCGTCAGTGGCCTTCTCCTCTTCCAGTGTGGCGTTGAGGAGTTCGACGATGTCATCCTTGCCCAGCGATGTCGCCCAGGCGATCAGCGTGCCATAGCGCGCGATCTCATAATGTTCGACGGCCTGCGCGGCGGCGACAAGGCCCGCGTCGATAGAGGTCGAACCCTTGTATTCCTCCAGAATCTCGGATCCTTCCTCGATGATGCCGTCGATGGCAGGGCAGGTCTTGCCGCGCGCAGCAATGCCAAGGATATCAAACACCTGCTCAAGTCGCTCGACCTGGCCCTCCGTCTCGACAAGATGTTTCTCGAAAGCGGCGGACACCTGGGCGTCCTCCGCGCCCTTGGCCATCTTCGGCAGGGCTTTAAGAATTTACTTTTCGGCGTAGTATATGTCCTTGAGGCCGTCGAGGAACAGATCCTGGAGGCCCTTGGTGCCGGCACTGGCTTTCTTGGTAGCTGCCATCTGAGAATCTCCTTTGGTTGAAATAACCCCTTCGGGTGCTATTCAAACTCGGATGATCGCGGCGGGTTCCTGCGGAAATCGGGTGTGATCAATTTTCTTTTTAGCCTCGAAAAGCTCTTCAAAAGCGACGCGAAACATGGCCGGGCTTTGGTGCTCGGGGCACCTGCTTGGTGCTATTGTTTCTTGTTTGCTGCTGGGCGTTTCAACGGGTGGCCGCCGTGATGCACGGCGAAGGGTGCCACACGGGGGCTTCACCTACATTACACGGGAACGAACTGCGTCGGCGCGTTTACGCATCGTCATGTCATTCGAGTCTCGGGAAGGCTGCCGACTGGCATGCCGAGCGACCCGAGACATCAAGCAAACAATTCACCGGCCATGGGAGAACAGGGTGACTGAATTTGTGGTGACCACGATTGATGGGAGGCAATTTCGCGCCAGCAGCGTGAACGCTCGATTGTCGAGCCTCGTAGGCCAGTGCAGCACGAAACTGGCTGTCAGGCCAAGCGAGCCTGAGCATTCCGGCCGGGAGACAAACACCGTCTTTTTCAAGCACGGGATCATATCGATCAGTGAAGGAAGCCAAGTACAATCGGATTTGCCARCGGACAAGCCAGTATCGGCCTAGGCGCTCGCCGTGACRGGCCCGTCCCCTCAATGGGACGAGGCACCGTCCGTGGACCTACCCAGCCAGTGTGAAGCTTCGATCACGCCGGATGAGCCGGTTACAAAGCGTCTAGCACCAGTTCATGAACAGCGGCCAACCGCTCCGGCCCCGGCTGCGTGGCGATCTTAAAAATGAGCCGCCCTTGACGTCGAACGCAGTCGGGGCGCTGGACCAAGCGGTCATAAGAATTGGAACCGGGCGTCGTAAATTCGATTGCTATGGCAATGGGGCCAGCGCCGATCTTGGAGATGCCGGCCTTCACCGCCGCAAGCTTAAGGCGTGCGAAATCGATTAGCATGGTCGTCTCAGATGGCGGCTTTCCAAACCGATCTTCAAGCTCCTCGGCAAAAGCATCGATTTCAGCGAGGGTCTCACAGCGTTGCAAACGCGAATAGAGATTGAGGCGCACCACCGCCTCGGGGACATAGTCGAACGGAAGAGAGCCCGAGAATTGCAGTTCGATCTCGGCTTCAAAGGTCGAGCTGGCATTATTACCCCGCACCTCATCGACCGCCCGTGCCAACAGCCGCTGATAGAGGCTCAACCCGATCAACTTCATGTGGCCGGCTTGTTCCTCGCCAACCAGATCGCCCGCGCCGCGCAGGTCGAGATCGCGGGCACTGATGGCAAGCCCTGAACCGAGCCGGTCAAAAGCAAGCAGTGTCGAGAGGCGCGAGCGCGTTTCCGGCGCGATGTCCTTTCCGGCCTCCGTCAACAAGTATGCCAAACCTTGCAGCCGCCCCCTGCCGACACGGCCGCGCAACTGGTGCAGTTGAGCCATCCCGAACCTGTCCGCTCGAAACACGACGATGGTGTTGGCGCGTGGCACATCCAGGCCATTCTCGATGATGTTTGTCGAAAGAAGGATGTCGCTATCCCCGTTGGCAAAGGTCACGATAGCCTCGTCCATCTCATAGGCGTTCATGTGGCCATGGGCCACTAACACGGACAAATCGGGTACCAATTTGCGCAGTTCAGCAAGCGTGGGTTCAATGTCCTCAATGCGGGGGACCACGCAAAAACTTTGGCCAGCCCGTCGATGCTCGCGCGTAAGTGCTGTCTTGACCGACGCTCTATCGAATGGGGCCAGTTCTGTGCGCACCGGACGCCGCCTTGCCGGTGGCGTGGAGAGCAGGCTGGCTTCCTGCACACCAACCATGGCTGCCGCAAGCGTACGCGGTATGGGAGTGGCACTCATCGACAAAACGTGCAGCTTCTGGCCGAGGCCGCGAAGCGTTTGCTTGAGTTTGACGCCGAAACGGTGCTCCTCGTCGATAACGAGCAGACCGAGATCGGCAAAGGTGACGCCCTTGGCCGCGATCGCCTGCGTCCCAACGACGATCCGAAACGATCCGTCGGCGAGCCCCGCCCTGATCTGTCTTGACTCAGCATCGCCAACAACGCGCGAAAGAAGGGCCACACTCACCTCGGTGCCCTCAAACCTGCGGGAGAATGTTTCGAAATGCTGGCGCGCCAGTACTGTAGTCGGTGCGACGACGGCGACTTGACAACCATTCAAGGCGACAACGGCAGCGGCGCGCAACGCAACTTCCGTCTTGCCGAAACCGACATCGCCGCAGATCAGCCTGTTCATCGCCTTGCCAGAGGACAGGTCTGCGATGACGGCGGCAATCGCATCGGCCTGATCCGCGGTTTCGGGATAAGGGAACCTTGCCGCGAAACGGGCATAAGCAGGTCGTGGTGGACTAATCGCGCGGGCACCGGCTTTCTCACGCTCAGCAGCGAGTCTGACAAGCTGTTCCGCAGCCTCAGCAATCTCGATGTCGAGCTGTGCCCGGCGCTTGGCCCAGCCATCCCCTTTCAACCTGTCGAGTGTCACTGCCTCTTCATCGGCCCCGTAACGCCAGATGCGGCCGAATTCCTCTACGGGCGCCAGAAGCGTGGCTCCTCCATTATATTCAAGCCGTACGGTATCGGTGACCATCCCCTCGACCTCGACGGTCTCAAGGTCTCGCAGAACGGCGATGCCGTGATCTTCATGCAAAACGACGTCGCCGATTCGCAACTCTGGCTCCTGAGCGAGCGAGGGGGCTCCATGATCTCCCGGGTTTAATCGTGTACCGAAGACGTCGGGGGCCGTTACGACCGCAAGCGCTGCTTTGTCATCGACAAAGCCATCGTCGATATCGACATTGAGGCTGACCAAGGTTGCGGGCTCGACGCCCAGTGCCGATGCCCAGCTTTCGGCGTGGCCGACATCAAGCGTCAGATGACGCTGCAGCGTCTTGACCATTCGATCGAGGTCCACAGTAGGGCCGGCGAGGGCGACACGCCGGCCGGTCTGGATCTGTTCGGCAATAAATTTCGCCATGGCCTTTGAAGGGT
>NZ_JBFUGJ010000447.1:0-4014 GCF_056402975.1 Mesorhizobium sp. P3_A9
TTTATCTTGCCATCCCTCGGTTGTTGCCTTTTGCCCGGCGCGCCTCACAGGCTGCGACGTCAAAAGAGACCCCAGGGGGCGATCTGACGGAGGCTTCGTCATCGCTGCGATGTCCGCACGTCGGACCCAGTGAACAGCTGGCGCGGCTGCGAACCGGCCGCGAAAAGTTTGCGCACCGACGGTGACGACGAAACCTCGACGGAAGCGTCTTCGCCGGACGGAAGACCGGAAGCGGCCATGGACGTGGACGGCACTATGAACAGCGGCGCAGCCTTCCAGCTGACGGCCTTGGCAGGACCGGCGGTGAGCGCGCCGGGTGCATCACCGCCACCCCAAAAAGGGCGAAGCGTCGCAACATAGGCCCGGGTCTCAGCCGGCAGCGGACGGCCCTTCAAGGAGGCTTCGTAACGCCCCGGTCCGGCATTGTAGGCGGCCAGAAAGCCCGGTGAAYCGTATCGATCATACAACTCGCGAAGATAGGCGGCGCCTGCAAGGATGTTGTCGCGCGGATCATAGGGATCACGGCCGAGCCGGTGACGAAGGCGCAGCTCGGCAAAGGTTGCGGGCATGATCTGCATCAAGCCCAAAGCCCCCTTTCGCGACACGGCGCGCGGGTCGCGGGCGCTTTCGAGGTGCATGATTGCCCGTATCCAGCGCTCGGGAAGGCGGAAGCGATGCGACGCCTCGGCAATGGGCGCGGCGTAAGGATCGTCCGCGGATTTGCGTGGGGCCGGCGCGGATTGTGCGAAGGCCCCCGTCATTGCGTGACAGACGATCAGCATGCCACCGATAAGGCAAAGTGCTTCTCGCCGACCAGGCAACCGACTGAGGGCGCGGCTTCCGTTCGCACAGTTCGGCGCTGATGGCCCACTCATCGAGCAGGCTCCGGCCGCGCTTTGGGCCGGATCCAGCGCAGCGACCAGGAGCCGTCGTCGGTTCGGAAGAGACCGGCGCGAAAGCGCCGGCCAAACAGCGGATCTTCCAACCGGCACGACAGATAGTCGCCGGCCGTCTGTCCGGTTTCCTTCCAGGCCGCGCCGACCTCGGGGCCGCTGCCGTCGCCGATGTGGATACGAAAATCCGGCGCTTTGCCGTCAGATATTTTGGTTGGCACGAGCACCAGCTCGGCGTCCACGAGCAGCGTTCGAATGCGTCCGGAATAACCCGAATCTGTTTTCTTGAAGACGCCGATCTCGGCCATGGATTATCTCCTTCTCTTGTTGGCTGGGCGGAATTTCAGTTCGCAGGAGCGAGCCAGGTGTAGTGGCCATCGCCCCTCTCGTCGGTCCAAAGCGGCAGCGCGCGGCCGACGATCGAGCTCGCCGGGAACGGGCCGAAATAGCGACCGTCGAGACTGTCGCCGACCTTCCGGTTCATGACGAAGATTTCGGCGGCGGCGATGGTGCGGCAGCCCTGCCAGTCCGGCAGCGCGCGCCCCTTGCGGTCACGCTCCAATGCAGCACCCACCGCAAGCCCGTTCACCGTGATGACGCGACTGAGGCGGCAGACTTGGCTCCCAGGAAGGCCCTCGATGTGTTTCAGCATCGGCACGCCGAGCGGAAGGTAGCCACGCTTGGCGGCGAACCGAGCGACCTTGTCTGGCGGTGCGATGACAGCGAGCGCGCCTGCCGTTGGTACGGCCATTTTCCGGATCGCATAGAGCCCAAGAGGCGCGCTGGCCGACGCGTTCCACAGCAGCACCTGCGGCATCTGGAAGACAGCCGGAGCGACCGTCGCGACGACGGCCGCCAGCGCCGCCGCTATGCAAGCGGCGCGGCTCATGAGGTCACCCGCTTGCGCAACAGAAAGGCCCGATGCTGCTCGAGCGAATAGACACGCGGCGTTGCGCCGGCAATCAGTCGGTTGTGGGTCTGACGCCAATAGTCCGGTGCGGCCTCGGCCGGATCGAGACCGATCGCCTCGATCGCATCGATCCGTTGGAGAACCCGCTCAACCTTGTCCCAGCCTGCGATCTTGAGCAGGATCTCGCCGCCTGGCCGGATGTAAGGCAGCGTCTGATACGGTTCAGCGGGCAACACCGCGCGCACGATGTCGATGCGCGAAACGACAGTGCCGAAGTCATTCGCCGCCCAGCGCACGAACGCAAAAACACTGCCTGGCGCAAATCCGACGACGCGGCGCTGCTTGTCGATGATCGTCTCATCGGCAGCACGTCCGAAGCGGATGCGATGCTCGATCCGCTTCTCGATCCAGATCAGCTCGACCGTCGTGAGGTTGTCGCGCGGCGTCGATTGGCTAGACGACGTCATGTGTCGTCTCCCTCGCGCCGGCCAACGCACCGCCGCCTCTGCTCCCCACCGCTATTCCGCAGCTTGCGCGCAAGACTGTTAGATTGAGAGTTAGACTCTAAGTTAAGAGCGCGATTCTCCGTTGCCGGCCCGTCCCTTAAGGCCGATCGCGGTTCCCGAAAGCACGAGGATGTGGTTCCCGATGGCACGATAGTTCGGGTTCCCGATGGCACGACCCTGTCAACCGGCGCGGGCGCCGGTTCGAACGCCAGCAACACACGGCCGCTGGCTTCGACTTCCGTGAACAGCAGATATCCCGGCAAAGGCTGGCGGCGCACGATGTCACGCAGCTCGAAGGCGAAGCGCTTGAGCGGCGAGAGGCTGCCGGACTTCTGATGCAGGTGCCGGATGTCGAAACGCCAACCGGCGCGCTGGCGTCCGCCATGCTTGCGCACCAGCCGATAGAGCCAGCGATCCAGGCCGCCCGTCAGCCCGAAATAGGCCCGGTCTATTGTCAGGATCAGCGCGTCATCCATGACGGCGCGATAGAACCAATCGGGCAGGATCAACTCGACGCCAAGCGGGCGGCCGTTTCGATCGAAGCGCTCCTGCCATTCATTGATCCATGAGAAGCGATGGCGCCGGCCTTCGGCGGGCTGGCGAATGGAGGTGACGACGCTTGTCGACTGCAGGCGATCGAGCGCCGCCTTGAGGCGCAAATAGTCTCGCTTCGAGACACCGCGGCCAACGAAGGTAAGCATTTCGTATGGCGTCGCGGCCATCAGGCGCGACGTGCGCAATCCGGCGTCCCGCGCGTTGACGATCTGGCTCGCGGCCCAGATCAGGATATCGGCATCCCAGATCGTCGCCATGCCGTGGTCGGGCATCGCTTCGACACGGATAGCCACATCGCCGGCGCGAAAGTCGATCGGCGCGATGCGCCTGGATTTGGCAAGCGAGAAGAAGGGATAGGCCATGAGGTCCTGCGCATCGCGTGGCGCGACAACACCGGGCAGCGCGTGGAACAGATCAAGCTGTCCGCGTTCCGACGGTTGGCGTGTGCGTCCAGACATAGGGAAGATCGGCGAGCTCAGCGCCTCTCGCGCCCGGCATAGGCGATCAGGCGGGCGGCTTGAGGCTTGGCTGGCAGCACAGAGCCATGCGGATCGGATGTCGACGTCATGGCGCCGCGCTGGGCCCAGGCCTGGAGGTCGTCGACGGCGTAGACGACGCGGCCGCCGAGTTTTCGATAGGCAGGCCCGGTGCCGTAGGTGCGGTGTTTTTCCAGCGTACGCGCGGAAAGACTGAGGAAATGGGCTGCTTCCGAAGTGCGCAGGTAGCGGGGCGGCAATGGCGCGGCGTCGGCATTCATGGGATGTCTCCTTGCGGCCGTTGCGGTTGAACGGCGATCGATGGCAAGGATGGAGGAGCTCGGGGACGGTGATCAGGTGCGCAATTGTGGGACGCTATTTCGCACTGCCAAGAGGCCTTCAGGGAGTGGCGCCGGCGCGCGCAGCAATTGGTGATAGCCGCGCTCGACCATCGTCACGCCATCGCGTATCAAGCAACGCATCCGACGACAGGAAGCCCGTTTACAGGGGTCGGCGGCGCGGTAAGCCTGCGCGATCACCGGCAGGGGACGCCTCGCCCGGGACCGGGCGAGGCGTTTGCCAATTCACTCGCCGTTGCGGCGGTTGGGGCGGGACCAGATGAGGCTGTGGCCCTCGCCTTCCTCGTCGGCGAAGAGGTTGGCGTAGATCGGAGC
>NZ_JBFUGJ010000448.1:0-3992 GCF_056402975.1 Mesorhizobium sp. P3_A9
CGTCAGGCCAGGGCTTCCATCTTGCCGGCGGTGGGGATCTCTGGCGCGCTGGCGTTTTCAACGATCACCAGATCGAAGCCGCCGGGCTTCTTGCGCCACTGGCCACCGACGAGGGGCGTCTTGCAGACGTTCTTTGCGGCGAAAGGCGGCAGCCCCGCGCCGCTCCAGGCCACCTTGCCGACCACGGTCGTCATGTCGGTGGCCGCTATGGCTGCCGCGATCGCCTCGGCATTCGTCGGATCCGAAACGCGCCCCATGACATTGGCCGCCACCTCGAACAGCGAATGGACAAAGCCGATCGGCTGGGTCCACGGACGCCCGGTCTTGGCGGTGAAATCCGCCGCAATATCCGCCGAACTCTGGCCCGTCACCGACGACTTGAACGGATGCGAGGCCGACCACCAGACTTCGGACGAAAGGTTGTGGCCGGCATCGCCGAGCGTCTCGACCGATTGCGGGAAGAGGATCGCCTTGGCCACCGTCGCCGCCTTGGGCTTGAAGCCCTGCTGGCGGGCCTGGTTCCAGAAAGTGGTGAAGTCGGGCGGGATGACCACGCCGGTGACGATCTCGGCATCGGCCGCCTTGAAAGCGTTGACCTGCGCGGTGAAATCGTCCGAGAGGTTCTGATAGCGACCGGGATCGGCAAGGCTGAAACCGGCGGCATCAAGTCCGGGCTTCAGCCCGTTTTTCGGATCGCCCCAGGCATTGCCGTCGGCATCGTTGGGGAACAGTCCGCCCACCTTGCCGTTGGTGGAAAGCTGCTTCCACATGCCGGTATAGACGGCGATGATGTCTTCGAGACCCCAGAAATAATGGTAGGCGAAGTTGAAAGGCTTCCACGACGATGGATCGGCGGGATTACCTTGCTGGCCGATGAACCAGGGCTGCCAAGGCGCCATGGTCGAGATGACCGGCACGCCTTCCGCCTCGCAGGTGGTGGCGACCGGGTTGGTGTTCTCGGGCGTCGAGCCGACCAGCATCAGGTTGATCTCGTCGTCGACGATCAGGCTCTTCGCCACCTCGGACGCGCGATYGGGGTTCGACTGGCTGTCCTTGACGATGACCTCGAAGTTCTTGCCCGCCTCGGACGCGAGGAAAGCCTTGATGTTGTAGGCATCGCTTTCGGCGAAACCGGCGAGCGGCCCCGTCTGCGGTGAAACATAGCCCAGGCGAATCTTGGCGCCCTGCGCGAGCGCCGGCGTCGCCAGCCGAGAACCGGCGAGCGCCAAGCCTGTCGCCGCCGACGCTTTCAGTAAGCTCCGTCTTGTAATCATCTGCTCTTCCTCCCTCTTGCCTCTTGTCAGCCTCCTGGACGGCGTCCCTCTAACGCCGCCTGGAGGAGTTCCCTTATCGATCCTGGATCGATCGGCCTCGGATTCGCATAGGCGTTCTTCAACGCGATAGCCGCAGCGCGGTCGAGATCGGCTTCCTTGATGCCGATCTCCTTCAGGCTCAGCGGAGAGCCGACGGATCGCGCGAAATCCCAGAGCCCGCCGCCCGCCGAGCCGCCGCCGAATGCTTCGGCGATCGGGCGCAGCAGATCGGGCACCGCCGCTTCGTTGAAGGCGGTCGTGTAAGGCAGCAGGATGGCGTGGGTTTCGGCATGCGGCGTGTCGAACGAGCCGCCGAAGACATGCGCCAACTTGTGATGCAGCGCCATCGAGACATAGCCGAGCGCGGTTGAGCAGCACCATGCCGCATAGAGCGCCTGCGTCCGCGCCGCGCGGTCCTGCGGATCGCCGATCAGCCTTGGAATGCCGTCCCGGAAGGCAGCCATGGCATCCCTGCACATCAGCACGATCACCGGATTGCGGTCGGGGGCGTAGAAGGCCTCCATAGCATGAGCAATCGCATTCATCGCCGAAGTGACGGTAAGGCCGACCGGCAGGCTAAGTGTCAGATCGACGTCGTAGATAACCGTCTCGGGGCGAATGTCCGGCGAGCGGCGGGTGGTCTTCTCGCCGGCCGCCGTCTCGCCGAGGATGTCGGTCATCTCCGAGCCGGCATAGGTGGTGGGAATGACCACCTGGTCGGCGCCCGTGCGAACGGCAATGGCCTTGCCRAGSCCGGTGGTCGAGCCGCCGCCGAGGCTGACGACCGCAGTGGCGCCGCTGGCCCGGAACGCATCGACCGCCTTTTCCGTAACCTCGACCGGCGTATGCATGACCGCGCCGGCAAAGACCCCGGCGGCGAGGCCGCCAAGGCTTTCAGCCAGCCTTTCCGCATCGGCCTTTTGATGTGGCGTCGACAGCACCAGCGTCTTGTCATGGCCAAGCCGCCGCACCTCCTCCTCGACGCTGGCCATGGTGCCAGCACCGAAGACGACCCGTGTCGTCAGGCCCGGAAAGGTGAAGCTGTCCATCATCGCGCCGCCTCCATACGCGGGCCACGCCCGGCCGCGAGGTCATCGAGGATCGTACCCAGCATGGCAATCTCGGCGTCCGAGACTTCATGGCCGCGGCCCGGGAACAGATCGGCCCGCAGGCTCGCGCCAACGCGGCCCAGTGATTGTGCAGCGTCGGCAAACGCCGAGACCGGAATCCAGGGATCGGCATCGCCACCGGAAAGATAGATTGGCATTCCAACCGGCGCCGCCTCGGATCTTTCGTCCGCCGGTACACCGACACGACAACCCGTGAAGGCCGCCAAAGCGTCCGGCGGCGGCAGCCCCGCGCAGAGATACTCGATCGACAGACACGCGCCTTGCGAGAAGCCCGCGAGAAGAAGCGGCAGTCCGGGCAGTTCCGCCCGCGCCGCCACCATCGCGGCCGCGAGGTGGTCGAGCGCGTCGGAAAGCTGCGCGCGGGCGACTGGCGTCAACGGGTCGACGGCACGCGCCTCCCACCACATGCCGAGCGGTGCGCGCGGCAGGATGAAGGCCACCGCTGACGCAGAAAGCCGCGACAGCACATGGGACTGCATCTCTTCCGGCGATTGGCCGCGCCCGTGGACGAAGACGCAGATCGCCTTCGCCTCCGGCCCCCTTGGCCCAAGCCGGAGCGGACCGCTGCCTGAGCTCACGTGAAATCCGCCTGTTCCAGGCCGGCCTGCAATTCGCCCTCGCGGTCCTTGAACCACGGCGGGAAGACCAGCGTCTTGCCGATCTGGCCCGGGGGCTCGTCCTTGGCCCAGCCTTCCGGCGTGGTCCAGGCAAGCTCGAACATCGCGCCGCCGGGCGAGCGGACATAGCAGGACTTGAAGTAGTTGCGGTCCTTCTGCTCCGAGATATCGGTGAAGCCGAGGCCTTCGATATGGGCACGCAGCTTCAATTGGTTGTCTTCGTCGCCCGTGTTGAGGGCTAGGTGATGGATCGTGCCGCCCGCCAGCGTCCAGGTGCCCTGCGCGCTGTCGCGATCGACGATCACTTCGACCCGCTGATTGACGCCCGTCGCGTCCGGCACGCGGAACACGAGCCCCTCGTGATTGTCGGCCTCCTTCTCAAGCGGCAACGCAATGGTCAGGAAGTCGTCCATGGCCGTGCGATCCATCACCGCCACCACGGCGCCGTAGATGCCCTTGATGCCGTGAGCCTTGCCGATGCCTTGCGTCTCGTTGGTGATGGGCGCGCGCGGATCGCTGTCGCTTTCCACCAGCTCATGCGAGATGCCGCAGGGATGTGCAAAAGACGCGCGGTCGGCGCCAAAGCGTGTGATCTTGGTGGCCTCGATGCCGCGTGCGTTCAGCCGGTCCACCCAGAAATCCGCGGCTCCCTTGGGGATCGACTGCATGATGGTGCGAGACTGGTTGGTCCCGCGGCGGCCATAGACGCCTGGCTTGCGGAACGGAAAAGTGGTGATGATCGTCGAAGCATCACCGTTGGGCGAGCCGTAATAGAGGTGATAGACAGGGATGACGCCGTCGAACAATACGGTGCGCTTCACCGAATGCAGGCCGAGCGCCTTCGTATAGAAATCAAAATCTTCCTGAGCGCCGTCGGTCGACAGCGTCAGATGGTGGTAGCCGCTGATACGGGCCATCGATCATCTCCTCCC
>NZ_JBFUGJ010000449.1:0-3977 GCF_056402975.1 Mesorhizobium sp. P3_A9
GGTTTTGTCTATGGCGCCGGTTACACCGAAAAGCTGCTTGGCGAATGGCTGAAAAACCGCGGCGTGCGCGAGCAGTCGGTGATCATTGCCAAGGGCGCGCATTCGCCGCTCTGCTATCCCGACGTGATCGGCAAGCAGCTTGCCCAGTCGCTCGATCGGCTGCAGACCGACCATGTCGATATCTATTTCATGCACAGGGACAATCCGGACGTGCCGGTCGGCGAATTCGTCGATGCCATGGACCGTGAGGTGAAGGCCGGTCGCATCCGTGGCCCGTTCGGTGGCTCGAACTGGACGATGSAGCGCATGGAYGAGGCGATTGCCTATGCGCAGCGCACCGGCAAGCAGAAGCCCGGCGCCCTCTCCAACAATTTTTCGCTGGCCGAAATGCTGGAGCCGATCTGGGCGGGTTGCGTCACCTCCTCTACCGATGACTGGAAAGCCTGGCTGACATCCAGGCAGATGCCGAACTTCGCCTGGTCGAGCCAGGGCCGCGGCTTCTTCACCGACCGCGCGGGGCGCGACCGGCGCGACAGCGAGGAACTGGTACGGGTCTGGTATTCGGAGCGCAATTTCGGCCGCCGCGACCGCGCCATCGAGCTCGCCGCCAGACTGCGCAAGAGCCCGATCCATATTGCACTGGCCTATGTGCTCAAGCAGCCTTTCCCGTCGGTTCCACTGATCGGGCCGCGTACGTTGGGCGAACTGGAAGACAGCCTGCGGGCGCTGGACATCGCGCTTTCCCCGGCCGATCTCGAATGGCTGGACGGCGGCAGCCTGCACGCGGCCTGATAAAACAGGCCTCAAAGCGGCGTCAGGTCTCGTCGTCAGACATCCTGACGCCGCGCCTGGCCGGGGTCCGCAGATTGGCATACATGCCGGTGGTGCGGAATTGGCTGGGCGTGGTGCCGTAGAGGCGGCGGAAGACCTTCGAAAAATAGTTCGCATCCTCGAAGCCGCATAGGATGGCGACTTCCTTCACCGGCAGGAAGTCCGCCTTGGTCAACAGCTTCGCCGCCCGTTGCAGGCGCTGCTGCAGCACAAATTCGGCCGGCGGCAGGCCTTCGCTCTCGGCGAAGCAGCGCGAGAAATGGGCGCGGCTGAGCCCGCTGATCTGGACGAGATCCGCCACCGGCAGCGGCTTGTCGAGATTGGCGTTGATATGGTCGATGACCGGCTGCATGGCGCTCTGTTTCTCGGCAAAGGCATGCGAGCCGAAGACATCGTCATAGAGCGCCATCGCCGCCTCGTAGGCGATAGCGGAAGCGGCACCCGGCGACGCCGCCCCCTTGACCAGACGCAGGCTGCAATCGGCAAGGTGATCGATCGTTGTCGGCTTCAGCCGGAACACCGGACCGGAGACGCTGAGGATCGATTTGTGGATGCGCAGCGCCTCCTCGCCATTCATCGAAATCCAGAAATATTCCCAGCGCTCGTCGCTACCCAGCCAGTAGCGGTGGTTGTGCGGCACCAGCACCAGCAGCGTGTCGTTCTCTTGCAGGCGGTAGTTGCGGTTCTCGTAGCGCAGCCGGCCGGTTCCGCTGATCGTGTGCTGGAGCACGGTGAATGGCGTCTGGCCACGTTTTCGCCCGTCCCAGTCGTAGGTCTCGTCCTCGCGCACCTCATAGCCGGTGCTGGTCGGCATGGCATGCAGGCGCTGGCGCCCGCGTGGCAGCGAGATCGTGCGCATCGACTGTCCGTTGGCGATCAAATCCCGCAGCACAAAATTACCCTTGAAAGCACAATCCTTCTCTGGTCGCGCTCGTGAATAAGGGCATAATCGCCCCGGAAAAGCGAGAGAGATCCGCAGGCGAGGAGTGGACAGGGAGGTTGGCAGGCCGGAATCCGGCTTGTCGCGCACACATGTCATGGCATGTGGCTGCAGCCCGCCCCTGTCATTCCCGGCCTATCATTCGAACAAGATGAGGTGCGGCTGATGAGTTTCAAAATCGCTATCATCGGCGCGGGCAGCGTCGGATTCACCAAGAAACTATTCACCGACATACTGTGCGTGCCCGAATTCAAGGATATCGAATTCGCGCTGACCGACCTCAGCGAGCACAATCTCGGAATGATCAAGGCGATCCTTGACAGGATCGTCGAGGCGAACGGATTGCCGACAAAAGTGACGGCGACGACCGATCGCCGCAAGGCGCTCGAAGGCGCGCGCTATGTCATCAGCTGTGTCCGGGTCGGCGGTCTCGAGGCCTATGCCGACGACATCCGCATTCCCCTGAAATACGGCATCGACCAGTGTGTCGGCGACACGATCTGCGCCGGCGGCATCCTCTATGGCCAGCGCAACATCCCGATCATCCTCGATTTCTGCAAGGATATCCGCGAGGTCGCCGCGACCGGCGCCAAGTTCCTCAACTATGCCAATCCGATGGCGATGAACACCTGGGCAGCGATCGAGTATGGCAAGGTCGACACGGTCGGCCTCTGCCACGGCGTCCAGCACGGCGCCGAGCAGATCGCCGAGGTGCTGGGCGCGAAGTCCAGGCACGAGCTCGACTATGTCTGCTCCGGCATCAATCACCAGACCTGGTTCATCGATCTGCGGCTGAACGGCCGCAAGATCAGCAAGGACGAGCTGATTGCCGCCTTCGAGGCGCATCCGGTCTATTCGCAGCAGGAGAAGCTGCGCATCGATGTCTTGAAGCGCTTCGGCGTCTATTCGACCGAAAGCAACGGCCATCTGTCGGAATATCTGCCCTGGTACCGCAAGCGGCCCGATGAGATCACCCGCTGGATCGACATGTCGGACTGGATTCATGGCGAGACCGGCGGCTATCTCCGCCACTCCACCGAAACCCGCAACTGGTTCGAGACCGAGTATCCGCAATTCCTCGAAGCGGCGTCGAAGCCGATCGATCCCACAAAACGCTCCAACGAGCATGCCAGCCACATATTGGAGGCGCTGGAGACCAACCGCGTCTATCGCGGCCATTTCAACGTCAGGAATGACGGCGTGATCACCAATTTGCCGCAGGACGCCATCATCGAGTCGCCCGGCTTCGTCGACCGTTTCGGCATCAACATGGCCGCCGGCATCACGCTGCCGGAAGCCTGTGCGGCCACCTGCATCGCCTCGATCAATGTCCAGCGCATGTCGGTCCATGCCGCGATATCAGGCGACATCGATCTCTTGAAGCTTGCCGTGCTGCACGACCCGCTGGTCGGTGCGGTGTCGACGCCGGAGGAAGTCTGGCAGATGGTCGACGARATGGTCGTCGCCCAGGCCGCCTGGCTGCCGCAATACGCSCATGCSGTTCCGGCKGCCAAGGAGCGGCTGTCGAAATCCGKGGTCAAGACCCGCGAATGGGCCGGTGCGGCGCGGCGAAATGTGCGCTCGATCGAGGAATTGCGCGCCGAAAAGGCCGCGCTGAAGCAAACCGGCTGAAACCCGGGCGCGGCGGCGGATCCACGGGAGGCAGGTCCACCGCAGCAGGCGTCCAGGCAGAAGACGAGCAGCAAACATCTGAACACGAGGGAGGAGTTAATGAGGAACCTACGCAGCATTGGCATTGCCGCCGGACTGGCGCTGAGCGTCTCCGTTCCGGCACTCAACGCTTTCGCTTCCGAACCGACGGTCCCGCCGACGCCGGCGACATTTCCGGCCGAAGGCAAGATCAWGTACGTGGCGCGCGACTCCATCCTGGAGTTCAAGGCGCTGCCGGAATATCACGAGCCGGACTGGGTGACCGAGAAATACGTCAAGACCGGCAAGCTGCCGCCGGTGAAGGACAGGCTGCCGAAGGAGCCGCTGGTCTTCAAGACGGCCAACATGCCTGATGGCATCGGCGTCTATGGTGATACGATGCGCCATGTCATTGGCGGGCGGCCGGAAGGCTGGAATTATGGCGCCGGCCAGACGCAAGGCTGGGGCGGCATCGATATCGGCCTCTCCGAGTGCCTGACACGCACGGCGCCGCTGTTCCAGGTCGAAGCCAAGGACACCGAGCCGCTGCCGAACC
>NZ_JBFUGJ010000450.1:0-3969 GCF_056402975.1 Mesorhizobium sp. P3_A9
GTCGAGGTGCAGCCGCTGATGCCGGCCGCCGCCATGATCACGCCGATCGCGATAAGGGTATGTTTTGCTGGCAAGCCGCGCACGGGTCCGGTTCGTCGGGTGTTAAGAAATCCCTTACACCAGCGATTCAGGGCGGGCAATCAGGGCCATCAGGTGGTTTTCGGGTGGCGGGACTCGGGCCGAACTGCCATATTGTTCCTGATATGTACTGGCACAAATGCCGGTTTTCGCCACTTTGCGGAAAGGAACGCAACATGGAAACGACAGCTTCGATCACAGCCGGCCACGCAGTGTTAGAAACAGTGATCGGTTTCATGGGCATCGCCTGGAGCGAAAAGGGCCTGATCCGGCTCTGCCTGCCCGAACGCAGTCGCGAATCCGTCGAGCGGCGGCTTATGCGCCATGCCGGCGTTTCAGCCTCCACGGCCCAACCGCCATGGGTGGTCGAGCTGATCGCTTCGATCAAGGCTTATGCYGCMGGCGAGGACGTCGATTTCWCCGGCGTGCCGGTCGATCTCGMCGGCATCGACGACTTTCGCCTCGCCATCTACGACGCGGCACGCAAACTCGGCTATGGCGAAACCACCACCTATGGGGAACTCGCCAAGCGCGCCGGCCAACCTGGCCTGCCGCGCGAAACCGGCGCTGCCCTTGGCGCCAATCCGGTGCCGCTGGTCATCCCCTGCCACCGCATCCTGGCAGCCGGCGGCAAGATCGGCGGCTTCTCGGCGCCCGGTGGCTCGATCACCAAGGAAAAGATGCTGGCCATGGAAGGCGTGCGCGTCGGCCCGCCGCCGCCGGCGCAAGTGTCGTTCGGGTTCTGAACCGCCGACCATTCGATGTCAGAGGAAAGAACGGCCAGAAGATTGCGGCCGTTCTCCTCGGAGGTTCCCTCCTAGGCTAGGTCCTGCGGATCAAGTCGAGGTTCGTCGCCATGTCAGCCCCACTTCATCTCGCCCTTGGCGACCTTGGAACCGATATCGAGGGCGACGCCCATATCGAGGCCGGGGAAGCGCGCCTCCATGGCTGCCTTTAGCGCGGCGCTGTCGGCCGCTTTGCTCAGTTCTTCCTCGAAGGCGAGAAGATAGGACTTGGTGAATTCCACCGCCGAAGCACCGGTTGCGGCATCGGAAGCCATATGGCCAGGCACCACGACGGCGGGCTTGCGGGCGGCAATCGCCTCCAGCGTCTTGACCCAGGCGGCGCGGCTTTCCTTGGTCTGCGTGTCGGCGGTCCAGACATGGACACCCGCGAAGATCATCACGCCACCGAACACGGCATTGAGCGACGGCACGAACAGGTATCGGCGGTTGGCGAGCCCTTCTTCCGCATTGACGATCTCGATCGTCTCGCCGTCGACACTAAGCGTTGGGCCGTCGAATGCTTCGGGCAGAACGATGTCGGACAGCGCCTGGGGGCCGTTTTCCTTCAATTGCGGGCCCCAGACCGCGAGCTTTTTCTCCACACTTCCTTTGATGGCTTCGAGCGTGGCGGAGGCAGCAATCACTTTTGCCTCCGGGAAGGCTTCCCGCACCGGCTTCAGGCCGAAGTAGTAATCGGGATCGGACTGGCTGACATAGATGGTCGTCAGCTTCTTGCCGGTGGCCTTGATGGCCTCGGCCAGCGCCTTTCCGTCCGGATAGGTGAAGCCGCCGTCGATCAGCAGGGCCTCGCTTGGCCCGGACACCAGCACGGGCGCGCGGAAGAAGCCGTTCGGACCCGCCGGGAAATGTTTCCAGCCAAGAGTGGTGCCCGCGGCTTGGCCGCGCTCGGCGGGGGCGAATACGGCGGCTGCGCCGAGGGCCAATGAGGTCTTCATGATCTGTCTCCTCGTGAACATGGAATAGCTCCTTTGACTGAAATAGGGGTCAGGCCGCGTGGCGTGGCCAACTGTCCGAGAGGAAGAGGGCAAGCCACGGTTGCGCCCCTGATGGAGAGAACAGGGCAGAGGTAACTCCTCTGGATTAATTGATAAATCTCCTATAATAATACAGACTGTATGCTGTAAGCTTACAATCAAACTGACGGCGTCCCGTGGAACCAATCAACCTCAACCGCCTCGCCTATTTTGCTACCGTCATCGACGCAGGCTCGTTTACCCGGGCAGCCGAGCGACTTGGCATCACGAAAGCCGTTGTCAGCCAACAGGTCGCCCGCCTTGAAGCCGAACTGCAGACCACGCTTCTCGTGCGCACGACGCGGAGGCTCGAGCCGACCGAAGCAGGCCGTCTTTTGCATGCACGTTGCGTTCTGATCCTGCGGGACGTTGAAGAGGCTGTCGCCGAGGTTGGCGAGGGCAACACCGAAGTGGCCGGCGTGCTGCGCGTTTCTGCGTCCAATGACTACGGCGCGATCGTGCTGGCCCCGATCGCCGCCCGCTTTCGGCAGAAATTTCCGGCCTGCGGCGTCGAACTGTTCATTTCCGATGCGATAATTGATTTGATCGGCAACAAGATAGACCTGTCCATCCGCGTCGGCTGGCTGGAAGACTCCAGCCAACAGGCSCGACGCATCGGCACCTTCCGGCAAATCCTGGTCGCATCGCGGGATTTCGCCGCCGGGGTCAAGGTAGACGAACCGGAAGACCTTTCTTCCTTGCCGCTCGTTGCCAATTCCGTTCTTCGCAAGCCGTTCACCTGGAGCTTCAGCCGAGGCGATTTCGAGCGGCGCACCATCACCATGCGCGAGACGTTCTCCATCAACTCGACCCCAGCCGTCCTGGAAGCGACGCTCGCCGGCGGCGGTCTCGCAGTTCTGCCGGACTATCTGGTCGTCGATTATCTATCGCAGGGCCGTCTCGTCCATATGCTCCCGAACTGGACGCTGCCCTCCGGCGGCATTCACGTCGTCTATCCGGCGGCGCGCTTTCGCCCGCAAAAAGTGACGCGGTTCGTGTCGATGCTCATGGAACAGATTCGGGAATAAAAGCAATTTGTCCCGAGAGGCGCAGTCGTTCGACTGAGCGAAGGCTTCCGGCTCCGGTTGATGAGCCCTGCTCCGCTAGTTGTTGTGGAAGAACCGCCGGCGGAAATGCCGGTCGTTGTCCGGCCGTTTGCAGTTGTAGACCGGGCAGGATTTGGTGTCGGCGCTCGGCACATAGGCGCGCGCCCTCACCTCGCCCATGGTGCAGAATTGCTGGCTCTGCACATAGCGGTCGTAGAGCGGCAGCCCCGGCACCCGCGTCGACTGGTAGCGCAGGATGACCGCGCCCTGGCGCGCGATCGTCGACTGGACTTTGCCGCAACTCATATGCGTCGGATCGTAGCGCGAGATAGCCTGCGCCTCGGYGGCCACCAGCGTCAGGCAGGCGGCAAGCACTATGGTTTTCATGGTCTCCTCCCCTGATCCGCCGCCCCAGGGACAGCGATCTGTCGCAACGGTTTCACCAGATTGGGGCGGCCGTTGGGCGGTCTTCGCATCACGGCTTTCTCACGCAGTCTTGTTTTTCGTGCGAAACCAGCCTATATCAGCCCCATTGATATTTCGGCCGATCGATCCGGGCCTCGCGATCTTCGCGTTTGCTGACGTCTATCTCCAAAATCTCGATGCACACCGGCTGGACATTGGTCTGGTCAAACTAAAGCAAATGTTGAAGGACTATCTAAAATGGCAACTGGAACGGTCAAGTGGTTCAACKCCACCAAGGGCTTCGGCTTCATCCAGCCTGACRCKGGCGGCGCGGACGTTTTCGTTCACATCTCCGCAGTCGAGCGYGCTGGRCTGTCGACCCTGGTCGAAGGCCAGAAGATCAACTTCGAGATCGAGCAGGACCGCCGCACTGGCAAGTCGTCCGCTGGTTCTCTGAGCAAGGCRGCCTGATTTTGCGAATGGCGCGCGCCGGGCGAGAGCCCGGGGCGTGCGGCAAGTCACGGATGTACTGACGGTCGTGCGAGAAGCGCGCCCGGAGCGGAAAGACCCGACACGCTGGAACAGCAGATAGCTGCCAGCCCGGACCGGACGCTCCCGATC
>NZ_JBFUGJ010000451.1:0-3958 GCF_056402975.1 Mesorhizobium sp. P3_A9
GGATGATGACATTGGCTGGCGAGGCGCTGCCGAGACCTGACGTGACGCGCAGAAATTCCGGCGGCACATTGTCGAGCATGATGGCGCGCTTGTCGGCGGCACTTTGCCCAACCAGGCCCTCGCGCAGGTCCAGGCGCTGCTTGATTGCGGCCTTGCTCTCGGCGYCGTAGGACGCCGCGAGCTCGAGATAGGATTCCTCTTCGTCGCGATTGGTGACGTAGAAGACCCCATATTGCGCGTTCACCAGAGGAGCGAGCTCGGACATGATCAGCCGTGACACCGTGGCAAGGTCGCGCTCACCCTGCAGCATGCGTGAAAAGCGGGCGAGATTGGTCTTCAACCAATCCTGCTCGGCATTTTTCAGCGTCTGGTCCTTCAGGTTGCGGATCATTTCGTTGATGTTGTCTTTGAGTGCGGCGACTTCGCCGGAGGCCTCGACACTAATCGACCGGGTCAGGTCGCCCTTGGTCACAGCTGTCGAAACCTCGGCAATGGCGCGCACCTGGGTGGTCAGGTTGGCGGCGAGCTGATTGACGTTGTCGGTCAGGTCGCGCCAAAGGCCGGCGGCGCCGGGCACACGCGCCTGACCACCGAGCTTGCCCTCGATGCCGACTTCACGCGCGACATTGGTCACCTGGTCGGCAAAGGTGGCGAGCGTCTCGATCATACCGTTGATGGTGTCGGCCAGCGAGGCGATCTCGCCCTTGGCGTCGACCGTCAGTTTGCGCTTGAGATTGCCTTGCGCGACGGCCGTCACGACGTCGGCGATGCCACGCACCTGATTGGTTAGGTTCGTCGCCATCAGGTTGACGTTGTCGGTCAGGTCCTTCCAGGTGCCGGCGACGCCTTCCACACGCGCCTGGCCGCCAAGCTTGCCCTCGGTGCCAACCTCGCGCGCCACGCGCGTCACCTCGCCAGCGAAGGAGTTGAGCTGGTCCACCATGGTGTTGATGGTAGACTTGAGCTCTAGGATCTCGCCCTTCACGTCGACAGTGATTTTCTTGGACAGATCGCCGCGCGCCACGGCGGTCGTCACTTCGGCGATGTTGCGCACCTGGCCGGTCAGGTTCTCGGCCATGGAGTTCACGTTGTCGGTCAAGTCCTTCCACGTGCCGGCAACGCCGCGCACCTGCGCCTGCCCGCCGAGCTTACCTTCGGTGCCGACCTCACGCGCCACACGCGTCACCTCCGAAGCGAAGGAATTGAGCTGGTCGACCATTGTGTTGATCGTGTCCTTCAACTCCAGAATCTCGCCACGAACATCGACGGTAATCTTCTTCGACAGATCGCCGAGCGCCACGGCGGTGGTTACCTCCGCGATGTTGCGCACCTGCCCGGTCAGATTTGCGGCCATGGCATTGACGTTGTCGGTCAAATCCTTCCAGGTGCCGGCGACGCCGCGCACCTGCGCCTGGCCGCCCAACTTGCCGTCGGAGCCGACCTCGCGCGCCACGCGCGTCACCTCCGAGGCGAACGAATTGAGCTGGTCCACCATCGTGTTGATGACGTCCTTGATCTGCAAGATCTCGCCCAGAGCATCGACCGTGATCTTCTGCGTCAAGTCGCCGGTCGCGATAGCCGTCGCTACCTTGGACACGTCGCGCAACTGCACGGTCAAATTGCCGGCCATGGCGTTGACGTTGTCGGTCAAATCCTTCCAAGTGCCGCCAACGCCTTCGACGTGAGCCTGTCCACCAAGCTTGCCTTCCGAGCCCACTTCGCGGGCCACACGCGTGACTTCCGAGGCGAACGAATTCAGCTGATCGACCATCGTGTTGACGGTGTCCTTGAGCTCCAGGATTTCGCCTTTGACGTCGACGGTGATTTTCTTCGACAGGTCGCCACGAGCCACGGCGGTCGTCACCTCGGCGATGTTGCGCACCTGCCCAGTCAGATTGGCAGCCATCAGATTGACGTTGTCGGTCAGATCCTTCCAGGTGCCGCCGACGCCCTTTACCTCGGCCTGTCCGCCGAGCTTGCCTTCGGTGCCTACCTCGCGCGCCACGCGCGTCACCTCCGAGGCGAACGAATTCAATTGATCAACCATCGTGTTGATGGTGTCTTTCAGCTCCAGGATTTCACCTTGCACCGCAACCGTGATTTTCTTCGACAGGTCGCCCGATGCGACCGCTGTCGTCACTTCGGCAATGTTGCGCACCTGGCCCGTAAGATTCTCTGCCATCGAGTTAACGTTGTCGGTGAGATCCTTCCACGTGCCGGCGACCCCGCGGACCTGTGCCTGGCCGCCGAGCTTGCCTTCCGTACCAACCTCGCGCGCCACGCGCGTCACCTCGCCGGCGAACGAATTGAGCTGATCGACCATCGTGTTGATTGTGGATTTCAGCTCGAGGATCTCGCCCTTCACATCGACTGTGATCTTCTTCGACAGGTCGCCCAGGGCCACCGCCGTCGTCACCTCGGCGATGTTGCGCACCTGGCCGGTAAGGTTCTCTGCCATGGAATTCACATTGTCGGTCAGATCCTTCCACGTGCCGCCTACGCCTTCGACCCGCGCCTGGCCGCCGAGCTTGCCTTCGGTGCCGACTTCGCGCGCCACGCGCGTCACTTCCGAAGCGAAAGAGTTGAGCTGGTCGACCATCGTGTTGATGGTGTTTTTCAGTTCGAGAATTTCGCCTTTCACATCGACCGTAATCTTCTTCGACAGATCGCCCGAGGCAACGGCCGTCGTCACCTCTGCGATGTTGCGCACCTGGCCGGTCAAGTTCGTCGCCATGGCGTTGACGTTGTCGGTCAGATCCTTCCACGTGCCGGCCACGCCTTTCACGCGCGCCTGACCACCGAGCTTGCCTTCAGTGCCAACCTCGCGCGCCACGCGTGTCACTTCCGACGCAAATGAAGCCAACTGGCCGACCATGGTGTTGACGATCTTACCGATACGCAGGAATTCGCCGCGCAGCGGCCGGCCATCGATCTCGACCATCATGGTCTGCGACAGGTCTCCCTTGGCCACGGCGCCAATGACACGAGCAACCTCAGCCGTTGGCTGCACCATGTCCTCGATCAGATCGTTGACAGACCGGACACTGGATTGCCAACTGCCGGTGGCGTTTCGAACGCGACCGCGTTCGCCTATCCGCCCATCCTTGCCAACGACCCTGCTGAGCCGCTCAAACTCGCGCGCCACCTGATCGTTCAGGTCGACGATTTCATTGAAGGTTTCTGCGATTTCGGAATCGAGACCTTCGTAAACGTTGTCGATGCGGATAGAAAAATCACCGCGCCGAAAGGCTTTGAGGGCATTCAGGATGCTTCGACGGTCCAACTGTCTTTTGGATGCCTGTACGGTCACAGCGCCCCCTCCCAATCTTGATGTTGGATAAAATTGCCCCTGCGGCCAAACGTTACATCCCGCCGCAAACCCCAAACGTCGAATTTTCAATTTTGTTCCATTGGCCAGTTGCAGGCAAATCCGCTGGAAGGTCGAAGGGCTTGATAACCTTCATGGCATCAACCACGGCGCGCGGCGCCGATGTAATGACGCCGCCGAGGGTGAGCGGCGCGACGATCGCAGGAGCAATCGGGGCAAAACGCGAACGGTGCCGGCGATCCCGCTCCGCCAGCGGGCGCTGTTAGCGCAAACCCGGTCTGCGCCGGCCTGTGCATAGGCCCGATGCCGCTTCATCGGAGGTGCCAGCTCGCACTTATGCCAGCCCGAAGCCTGGTACGGCGGCTTTGTACCGCAGCTCGCCCGCAGAAGCTGGCGCTTTTACGCGTGCGACAGCACGCCGACGTCTCAGCGAAAGTCGATCCCTTGATGTTTTCGGCGCAAGGACCCTAATGGCGGCGCGATGAACAAAATCGTCAGTCCACCTCAATAACCTTGCGGGCCAGCTTTTGCAGACGCGGCGACTTCGCTACCGCCACGGCTGCGGGCCGAGTACGAACAGTCGATGCCTCCAGCAGCTGCCTCTGTTCTCTAAGACGCGCTGTCTTGGCT
>NZ_JBFUGJ010000452.1:0-3950 GCF_056402975.1 Mesorhizobium sp. P3_A9
GGCACATTGGTTCCCCGTCAAGATCGAATGGCGCGCTTGCCAGCAGACACGACAGGCGGATCAATCGCTACTCCCTCTGATTGGTACTAATTGCTGCTATTTCTATCTGGTGTCAGCGATACCGGCCCGGCCGCCTCACAATATCCAGGTAAGCCCATCTGAATCCTACAGGTGCAATCCCGCTTGCCGCACTAATCCTTGGCATAATAAACAGCAATCTCGCATCCTAGGCATGCGCGGCTGGGAGCCAGTGGTCTGCAAATGCGCCTAGGCGACTTTGAAGCTCGTCGCTGCCTGATCGTGATCGAGCTCGCTGAGATCACGCGGCTTACCGTCCATAAATATCGGCCCGCGTCGGCGCATGCCAATGAGCGGCCAATGAGCGTGAGACTCTGGCGCGAGGCAAAGGCCCGCAGCCGATGAATGACGTTGCAAATATCGGGCCTCCAATTGAACGGAAGCACGACAGCGACCTAGCCGACGAGCGGAGGCATTTCTACCGCTTCCAGACCTGCGACAAGTCGGTAGTCATGCGCGACCGTCGCCAGGTCAGATTTCATGAACGCTGGGCACAGTCTGATATCGACGGCGATTTTCGCGACGCTCCAAAAGCTGACAGCGGCACGGCGGCGGCCAGAGACGCCGGGCGTTAAGTCAGTTCACGCCTCATATATTAGCAACCCTTGACGAATAGATATGCTGCTCCAGGATTCTATGGATGGCTCGGCAGATCAACATCGGGGACAAGGTGGCGATTGTCGCCACGGTTGGCGAGCGCATCAAGGATCGCGTGGCGCTGCATATTCCGACCGCTCTGCACCCTTACTCGACCATCGATCCCGCAGCGAAGCCTGGCGACAAGATGAGATTCGAAGGGGAAGTTGTTCACGTTGATGAGGATCTAGAAAGGGTCACAGTGCAGGTGCTGGGGCGCGTCACGGTCGGTATTAGCACGGTCAAGTTGGTCACAAGATATCGGCCGCCGACCCGCAACGGGCCGCTGCGTGAAACGGTGGCAAAGCGTTAGAGGTCCTGTCTCTAGCGCATCGCGTCCCGTGGCCCTAAGTTGCGAGTTTCGCCCGCGGCTTCCTCGCCACTTATGCGGGAGGCGGGCTTACCGGCGAAGTAACGTTCCTTGGTGATATCGGCAACCGCATTTTGGTCGAGCAACGTGATTTGATTTGATTCAATGCGGGTTTATGCTCCAGTCCCCATCACGTCGTTTCGCGTTTCCGGCAGCGCGATAATTAGCTCACTCAGGTTGGTGCGATGGCGAYGGTGTCGCGATAGCCATGGATCAGCACGACACCGAGTTGCACCTCTGCTGCGTACAGTGGGGCACTCCTTGAGCGTAAATGTACCGTTGGGTGGGATGACATCCCGAGTTCGCGTCGGCATATCCCGTCTTCGCCCTCGACGGCCTTCACCGCGATCTCCGCCCAGCATGCTCCTTTGGTGCACAAACGAGTTCGTAAGGCCCCGTGTTTCGGCGGGTCAAATGCGCGGTCTATTGTGCAAAGGCGCCCGCTGGCCGGGAGCCAGCGGGCGACGGACCTTGCGGCCCTATTGACCGCCTGAAGGGCATGGGCGCGAAAATGGTTGAATTTGCGCCGCAATCTGAGCTTACAGGCGGGATCTTCAGTCAATTGCCGAGGCTGGAAGCAAACATGCGGGTGCTGAAGACCCTCAACGGCCTCACTCCTCACAATCTTCAAAAACCTGGGCAAAATAGCCCTATGACTTCACCCAGCCGAAAGTAAAACACCTACTGGCAACCGTCCCTCCCGTCGGTCACGCCTTTCGTTCCACCCCATTTCGAGCACACGCGGCTGTGTCACCCTGATCCTTCCGGGTCCGGCCCCGGCCCAGCCGCACACAGAGAGGCTTTGACTGCGCGATGGCCAAAACCGAGAAACATTCACGGCGACACGTTCTCGTCCCCACAGCAGGTATGGGCGTGAAATTGTCGGACCTTCAAGAAGGCGCGCCGTAGTCACGGAGGTCAATGCGATAGCGGGAGGCCTCCGCGCGTCCTGTAGATCGTGCCCTAGTCGATGAGAAGGTTTGTCAGCCGGCCAGCTTGGCGCTGYATGATCGCTTCTTTGACAGCCACGGAGGCAGCATTGCAGCGCGGCCGGGGTGGTGCATGAAGATTGAGAATGACCGTCGCAGACTGTCCCGGACAGGCCGTGCTTCGTTGGGAGATCATCTAAAGGGTACTGGCCCGTCCGCTCCTGGGACCTCCTGCCCTGCATTGCGCGTCCTCGATAGCGAGGGTGGATCGACGCTCACAAAATTCGCCCGCATCGCGACCAACGTCAAGACCGTAGTCGGGCCGGCTTGCTGTAGCGGTAATCGACTAACGTCAATCGACTCGCCCTCTATTGGAGAAGGCGGGTTATCCGACCATTATATGCACCAATCTGGCCCTTTCGTATATCGGGCGGGTCAGACCGCCGAAATGCTTTCCGCAGTGCCCCGAAGACAAAAAGCTCGCATCGACGAGCTTTCTTACAGACTGACCTCATCAGCCAACGAGGGTTCGATCCTGACGCGTCCGGATGTACTTCCAATGCTCGCAACTGCGCAATCTTCTCTTCGGTCGAAAGCAATCCGTTTTCGGCTATCTGCTGAGCCTGGCTCTCGGCGAACATCACCATACCGAAATGACCTCGAGTAGAGATCAGCGCCAACGTCAATCTCGTAAGGACGTTCCACCGCCGAGGTCAAAAACGACGACATCAAATGACGTAACGGTCCTGCGCTGAACCGAGAAGCCTGAACTGGTATGTGCCCCGTGATCCCTTGGCTGTCACCACGAAACAGGAGGAAATAGTAGGGACGTTGCTCCCGGAGGGAACAAATCATCTCGCGGCAAATTCGTATTAGGCCTGGCTGAATCGCTTAATCGAGGAGGAAATGATGGGATTCTTCGGCAAGTATTTTTCAGGGCTCTTGAGGAAAAAAGAGCAGCCAGAAAAGCGCAGCGGGGACATGCGTAAGGCGACCGGGGCGGGCCCTGCGTTGGCAGCTCACTCAAAGGACGCAAAGACTACTGCCCCCAGCGGTCAAAATGCGAACGCAGCGAGGAAGAAAGCTGATGGCTGAGCCAGAACCACTCCCTTGTGCCAGCGATCTGCTGTGGAACGAGCGGTCATCGATCATGACGCATCCACTCCAACCAAGCCTTCACAGCGAAGTCATGACGGCCCAAGCAAGATTTTCACCGCTCCATAGGTCCTCAGGGTTGAATCCAAGATGAGAGCCGTCCCGGCACCTGGTTCGGTCGTCTTTGGAGACCTCGGCGAGGTCGAGCCCATAAGCCGGAAATTCGGCGGCGATCGCGGCATGCCGCTTGACCGATACTACATCGAGAGTTTTCTGCGGCGCCATGCGCAGGATATTCAAGGGCGTGTCGCGGAAATTGGCGACAATGCCTACACGTTCCGTTTCGGACTGGAGCGGGTTGTGTCTTCCGACATTATCGATTCGCCGGAGAGTGCCAATCCTAACGCCACAATGCGCATCGATCTTCAGAACGAGAATGCCGTGGAGGGCGGGCGCCTTGACTGCATCATCGTGACCCAGACGCTGCACATGATCTACGACGTGCGGGGTGCACTTGCCACGATCCATCGCGCCTTGGCGCCAGGAGGCGTTGTGCTGGGGACGGTTCCAGGCATCACCTCCATTGATGCTCAAGACGGGCCAGAAAAGTGGTTCTGGGCCATGACTCAGAGTGCTGCACGACGCCTGTTCGAGGAAAGGTTTGGCTCCGCCGCAGTGGAGGTGCAGCAATTCGGCAATGTTCTGGCCGCCACAGCCTTTCTGCAGGGCCTCGCTTTCGAGGAGATCGACYGCGCAAGCCTCGACGTTGTTGATCCCCTATACCCTGTCATTACCGGGATCAGGGCCACCAAATTCTGAACCTTCTGTGGTCGTGCTTCCTT
>NZ_JBFUGJ010000453.1:0-3917 GCF_056402975.1 Mesorhizobium sp. P3_A9
TCCTTCACGCCCCCCTCTGCCCTGCCGGGCATCTCCCCCACGAGGGGGGAGATTGGCAGCTTCAACCGCAGCGCCCGACAGTGAATCGCCGAAAAATCCATCGCTCCCTTGCGCTAGATTGCGCGGCGCAGCGAAACATCGACAAGAAATTTCGCGGACATATCTACATCTTGTGGGCGGGAGGCTGGATCGGTCGGCGCGGCCGGTCCGATGCGTGAGGCCTTGCCCGACAAATTCGCACTGGACGCGTGGATGTGCAAATATCCCGAACCAGGCAACATTGGAGGACAAAGGTCATGGCCGATGCTGGGATGTTGCGTTTCCACGTTCCGGAACCGGAAGTGCGGCCGGGCGGCACGCCTGATTTCTCCAATGTGACCCTTGCGCCGGCCGGCTCGGTGCCGCGCCCCGACATCTCTGTCGATCCGCGCACCATCCGCGACATGGCATTCTCGATCATCCGCGTGCTGAACCGCGACGGCGAAGCAGTAGGGCCGTGGGCCGGGCTGCTCTCCAACGAGGAGCTGCTGGAGGGTCTGCGCCACATGATGACGCTCAGAACCTTCGATGCGCGCATGCAGATGGCGCAGCGTCAGGGCAAGACCTCGTTCTACATGCAGCATCTCGGCGAAGAGGCGGTGAGCTGCGCTTTCCGCAAGGCGCTGGCACCTGGTGACATGAATTTCCCGACCTATCGCCAGGCCGGCCTGCTTATCGCCGACGGCTATCCGATGGTCACCATGATGAACCAGATCTATTCCAACGAGGCCGATCCGCTGAAGGGCCGGCAGCTGCCGATCATGTATTCCTCGAAGGAGCACGGCTTCTTCTCGATCTCCGGCAATCTGGCGACGCAGTACATCCAGGCCGTCGGCTGGGCGATGGCCTCGGCGATCTCGAACGATTCCAAGATCGCGGCGGCCTGGATCGGCGACGGCTCGACGGCGGAATCCGATTTCCATTCGGCGCTGGTGTTCGCCTCCACCTACAAGGCGCCGGTCGTGCTCAATGTCGTCAACAATCAGTGGGCGATCTCGACGTTCCAGGGCATTGCGCGGGGCGGCTCCGGCACTTTTGCCGCCCGGGGCCTCGGTTTCGGCATCCCGTCGCTGCGCGTCGACGGCAATGATTATCTGGCTGTGCATGCGGTAGCCAAATGGGCGGCCGAGCGGGCGCGCAGCAATCTTGGGCCGACGCTGGTGGAATATGTCACCTACCGCGCCGGCGCGCATTCGAGCTCGGACGATCCTTCCGCCTACCGGCCGAAGACCGAATCCGACGCCTGGCCGCTCGGCGATCCGGTCATGCGGCTGAAGAACCATCTGATCGGGCTCGGCGTCTGGTCGGACGAGCGCCATGCGCAGGCCGAGGCGGAAATCCTCGACACGGTGATCGCGGCGCAGAAGGAGGCGGAGAGCCACGGCACGCTGCATGCCGGCGGCAAGCCGTCGACGCGCGAGATGTTCGAGGGCGTCTTTGCCGAAATGCCTGCGCATCTGAGGCGCCAGCGCCAGCAGGCGGGAGTCTGAGCCATGCCAAGACGGACCATGATCGAGGCGATCCGCGATGCCATGGATGTGTCGATGGGGCGTGACGACAAMGTCGTGGTGTTCGGCGAGGATGTCGGYTTYTTCGGCGGCGTGTTYCGCKKCACSCAWGGCCTGCAGGCCAARTAYGGCAAGAGCCGCTGCTTCGATGCGCCGATCAACGAATCGGGCATTGTCGGCTCGGCCATCGGTATGGCGGCCTATGGGCTGAAACCCTGTGTGGAAATTCAGTTTGCCGACTACATGTATCCGGCCTACGACCAGCTGACCCAGGAAGCCGCAAGGCTGCGCTACCGCTCGAATGGCGATTTCACGTGCCCGATCGTGGTCCGCATGCCGACCGGGGGCGGCATCTTTGGCGGCCAGACGCACAGCCAGAGCCCCGAGGCTTTGTTCACCCATGTGTCGGGGCTGAAGACCGTGGTGCCGTCCAACCCGCATGACGCCAAGGGGCTTTTGATCGCCGCGATCGAGGATCCCGATCCGGTGATCTTCCTCGAGCCGAAACGGCTCTACAATGGTCCGTTCGATGGCCATCACGACCGGCCGGTGACGCCATGGTCGAAGCATGAACTGGGCGAAGTCGCCGACGGCCACTACACCGTGCCGCTCGGCAAGGCGGCGATCCGCAGAGCGGGCTCTGATGTCACCGTGCTCGCCTATGGCACSATGGTCTATGTCGCCCAGGCSGCYGCCGAGGAAACCGGCRTCGATGCCGARATCATCGACCTSAGGACGYTGCTGCCGCTCGAYCTCGASACSATCGTCGCSTCGGTCAASAAGACCGGGCGCTGCGTCATCGTGCAYGAGGCGACGCTGACCTCCGGCTTYGGCGCCGARYTGTCGGCGCTGGTGCAGGAAAACTGYTTCTACCRTCTSGARGCGCCGGTGGCSCGYGTCGCCGGCTGGGACACGCCCTATCCGCAYGCGCAGGARTGGGACTATTTCCCCGGCCCCGCCCGGGTCGGCCGCGCCCTTATCGAAACCATGGAGGCCTGACATGGGCGAGCACATCATCAAGCTGCCCGATGTCGGCGAGGGCGTCGCCGAGGCGGAACTCGTCGAGTGGCACGTCAAGATCGGCGACATCGTGCGCGAGGACACTGTGCTTGCCGCCGTCATGACCGACAAGGCGACGGTCGAAATCCCGTCGCCCGTCGATGGCGAGATCCTGTGGCTGGGCGCCGAGATCGGCGACACGGTGGCGATCGGCTCGCCGATTGTGCGGCTGAAAGTGGCGGGCGAGGGCAATGTGAGGGGTGGCGCCAAGGCCGAGGCGGTGGCCGCTGAGCCTGCGGCCAAGCTGCCGACTCCGAAACCCGAAACCGCCGCGCCGGCCGCGAAGACCCCGGCAAAGGCCAACGTTGCGGAGGTGAAACCGGCCACCGCCGCTTCTAAAAGCGCCGGGCAGACGTCCCTCTCAGGCGCGCCGCGCCCCGAGGGCGAAAAACCGCTGGCGTCGCCGGCTGTACGCTTGCGGGCAAAAGAGGCCGGCATCGATCTCAGGCAGGTTGCGGGAAGCGGCCCGGCCGGCCGCATCGGCCATGAGGACATCGAGGCGTTCCTGGCGCGCGGGCCGCAGGTCGCCAAGGTATCGGGCCTTGCCCGCAACGATTCGGTCGAGGACATCAAGGTGGTGGGCCTCAGGCGCAAGATCGCCGAGAAGATGACGCTGTCCAAATCGCGCATCCCGCACATCACCTATGTCGAGGAGATCGACGTCACCGCGCTGGAAGAATTGCGCGCCGCGCTCAACAAGGAGAAGCGCGCCGACAGGCCGAAGCTGACGCTGCTGCCGTTCCTGATGCGGGCGATGGTCAAGGCGATCGGTGACCAGCCCCAGCTCAATTCGCTGTTCGACGACGAGGCCGGCATCATCCACCAGCATGGCGGCATCCATATCGGCATCGCCGCGCAGACGCCGTCGGGGCTGGTGGTGCCTGTCGTCAAGCATGCCGAGGCGCGCGACATCTGGGATTGCGGCGCCGAGGTTATCAGGCTGGCAGAGGCGGCCAAGTCCGGCACGGCGACACGCGATGAGCTGTCCGGCTCGACCATCACCATCACCTCGCTCGGCGCCATGGGCGGCGTCGCGACGACGCCGGTYATCAACCATCCGGAAGTGGCAATCATCGGCGTCAACAAGATGATGGTGCGGCCGGTGTGGGACGGCACCCAGTTCATCCCGCGCAAGATGATGAATTTGTCGTCGAGCTTCGACCATCGGGTGATCGATGGCTGGGACGCGGCGGTGTTTATCCAGCGGATCAAGGCGCTGCTGGAAACGCCGGCGCTGATCTTTGTGGATTGAGGGTGATGAGAACGGTCGCAAGGTCCCCCTCACCCGGATTGCCAACCGAATTGCAAAGG
>NZ_JBFUGJ010000454.1:0-3914 GCF_056402975.1 Mesorhizobium sp. P3_A9
CGCTGCCGACCAAACAGGATCGGCCGGGCAAGATTTTTGGTGACCTGATCGTCGCGCATTTCAGTTTCTATACACAGGAGCGCCAATTGCTGCGCACCAACATTCTCGACGGCTACTACGAGGTCGCTGGCCTGGTTGCTCCAATCTACGAGAAACCTCCGATCCGCTTGAGAGACCTGCTGAAGCAATGGAGGAGAGGCCGGACGGCGTCTACGCCACCGCGCTATACGATCTCGCTTCCGGCAGCCAATTCCGGCTGATGTCCGGCTTGGCCGGCTTTGTCGCGCCTATTGTTCGCCGCGTCATCCCTGCAAATCAGCGTTGCCGTGTAGACCGAGTCGGGTCGCCGGTCTCATGGTTCGGCAGCCAGTACGTCCGCAGCTAGGCCCGCGTTCCAACCCCTGCTGATGCGATCGTAGAAATTGGTCGAGAGCGCTGTCACGTGGCCGGTCCGCGGCCACATTCCGCCGATGAAGCCGGACGCGCCACCCACGCATGATACCAAAGCCGACGACAAGAGTGCTGGAGGCGCGGTTTTGCGGCCTGTCAGATGTCCGCCGTCGCCCGCAAAAAAATATTGACTGTATGTTTAGTCATAGTTATCCCTAGCGTCGACGATGACCAGCCGGCGTTTGCCGGTGAATGGCCACGAAGGAGAGGGGAATATCTTGACAGTCATGCGGCCCGCCGTTGAGGCGAAGGACGTCACCAGGACTTTTCAGGGACCCGGCCAGGAGCCCGTCAGGGCGCTTGACGCGGTTTCCGTTTCCATTCGCGAGAACGAGTTTTTCACGCTGCTGGGCCCATCCGGCTGCGGAAAGACGACGTTGYTGCGGCTGATMGCCGGCTTCGAYTWTCCGASCGMCGGCGAAATCCTGCTCTACGGMCAGGACATYGCGCCGCTGCCGCCGTTCAAGCGCCCGGTCAACACCGTCTTCCAGTCCTATGCGCTGTTCCCGCACATGACGGTGGCCGAGAACATCGGCTTCGGCCTGAAGATGCTGGGCAAGCCCAGGGCGGAGATCGAGGCGCGCGTCGATGCGATGCTGACGCTGGTCCACATGCAGAAATTGAAGARCCGSCGCACCAGCCAGATYTCYGGCGGCCAGCAGCAGCGCGTGGCGCTGGCSCGSGCAYTGGCGCCGCAGCCGAAGGTGCTSYTGCTCGACGAACCCYTSTCGGCGCTCGACTACAAGCTGCGCAAGGAGATGCAGATCGAGTTGAAGCGGCTGCAGCACGAGACCGGCATCACCTTCATCTTCGTCACCCAYGATCAGGAAGARGCRCTGACCATGTCSGAYCGCATCGCSGTGATGTCGTCRGGCAASATCCTGCAGGTCGGYACGCCWTGGGACATCTACGAYCAYCCGGCGCARCGCTTCGTCGCCGACTTCATTGGCGAGACCAATTTCCTGGACGGCACGGTCGAAGGCGCCGCGGATGGCAAGGCGCGGGTCACACTGCGCTCGGGAGCAAGCATCCTCGCGACCACCRCCAGCGATTTCCGGCCGGGCAGCCAGGCGACGCTGATGGTGCGGCCCGAGCATGCCAGGCTCGTCAAGGCCGCCGGCGACCTGACCGGCACGGTCGAGACCGTCGTCTATTTCGGCACCGACACACATATCCATGTCCGGCTGGCGGACGGCGGTCCCTTCATCGTGCGCCAGCAGAATTCACGTTGTGCCGGCTGCGGCTTCGAAGCCGGCGACAAGGTCGGCATTCAAATCGGCGACGCCGCCGCGCAGCTGCTGAAGGATTAGGTCATGGCGACCGCGAAAGAGATCGCCGACAAGGCCGAACGCAACGATATCCGCTCGCGCTGGCTGCTTTCCACGCCGGCGTTGCTGATCGTCTTCCTCGCGGCGCTTGGGCCGCTGCTGATCGTGGTCGTCTATTCCTTCCTGACCCCAGGCAATTACGGCGACGTGAAATGGCAGTTTTCGACCGACGCCTGGGTGAGCGTGCTGCTTCAGCGAGACGTCTTCGACGACGCGCTGTCCTTCGCCAGCGCGCATCTGTCGATCTTCTGGCGCTCGGTGTCGCTGTCGGCCATGACCACGATCCTGACGCTGATCTTCGGCTTTCCGACAGCCTATTTCATCGCGACACGACCGGAACACCGGCGCGATATCTGGCTGTTCCTGATCACCATCCCGTTCTGGACCAACCTTTTGATCCGAACCTTCGCCATGCAGGAGGTGCTGCGCAATGACGGCCTCATCAATTGGCTGCTGCAGCTGCTGCGGATTACCGATCACCCCACCCAGCTGATGTATACGAATTTCGCCGTCCTGCTCGGCATGGTCTATGTGTTCCTGCCGCTGATGGTGCTGCCGCTCTACGCCAGCATGGAGAAGATCGACTTCCGGCTGATCGAGGCGGGTTACGACCTGTACGCGACGCGGTTTCAGGTACTGCGGCGCATCATCGTGCCGCTGGTCGCGCCGGGCATCGTCGCCGGCTCGATCCTCGTCTTCATCCCTTCGCTCGGCGCCTATGTGACGCCGCGTGTGCTGGGCGGCGGCACCAATCTGATGATCGGCAATCTGATCGAACTGCAATTCGGCCAAGGGCGCAACTGGCCGCTCGGTGCGGCGCTGTCGATCACGCTGATGGCGATCGTGATGGTGGCGCTGCTGTTCTACGTCCGCAACATGACAAGGTCGGATGGCAGCCATGGCTAAGCGCTTCGATGTCCGCCAGCAGACCGGCTTCGTCACCATAGCGATGGTGTGTTTCTTCCTCCTCTATCTGCCGATMGGCACRCTCGTCGTCTTCGCCTTCAACGACAATGAATCGCTGGCGATCTGGAARGGCTTTTCGCTGCGYTGGTTCCATGTCGCCTGGAACAACACGCTGGTGATCGAATCCTCGATTCGCTCGTTCCAGATCGCAGCGGTCGCCGCCATCCTGGCGACGATCACGGCAACGATGGCGGCGCTGGCGACGACCCGGACCAAGCCGTATCGCGGGCTGACCTTCAAATACGCTTTCATCAACCAGCCGCTGATGGTGCCGGAGATCGTCACGGCGGTGGCGCTGCTGATTGTGTTCTCGCGCATCAAGATCTGGACCGGCTATTCGGGTCTTGGATACCTGATCGCAGCCCACACCGCCTTCTGCATCCCGTTCGCCTATCTGCCGATCCGTGCTCGGCTCGAAAGCATGGATCTCTCGCTCGAAACGGCGGCGGCCGACCTCTATGCGGGCAAATGGCAGGCCTTCCGGCATGTGACGCTGCCGCTGCTTTGGCCGGGCATCCTGGCAGGGCTGATGCTCGCCTTCGTCGTCTCGCTGGATGACGTGGTCATCACCGAATTCGTCAAATCCGGCGGCCAGGACACGCTACCGACCTTCATGCTTGGCCAGATTCGTCGCGGCGTGACGCCGGAAATCAATGCGATCTCGACCGTCTTCCTTGTCCTGTCGATCGGCATCGTCACGGCTTTCTTTTTCTTCAGCAGGAAACGGACCTGAGGCCGCATCGCCGCCGGTCCCAACAATGGGAGCAAATAGCATGAACTGGAAACTGACCGCGACAGCCGTCGGGCTATCGCTGCTGGCTGTTACGGGCGTGGCGCGTGCCGATGGCGAGCTCAACATCTACAATTGGGGCAACTACACCAACCCCGACCTGATCAAGAAGTTCGAGGAGACCTACAAGGTCAAGGTTACCGTCACCGACTTCGATTCCAACGACACGGCGCTCGCCAAGATCCGCCAGGGCGGCGCCGGTTTCGACATCGTCGTACCCTCGGCCAGTGTCGTCCCCATCTGGATCAGCGAAGGGCTGCTGCTGGAGACCGATCCCAACGCAATGGAGAATTTCAAGAATGTCGATCCCAAATGGGTCGATGTTCCCTTCGATCCGGGCCGCAAATACACGGTTCCGTGGCAGTGGGGCACGACAGGCA
>NZ_JBFUGJ010000455.1:0-3904 GCF_056402975.1 Mesorhizobium sp. P3_A9
GGGCAACCGCGATGGCTAGCGTGGACATGTAGTGACGACGTCTTGCACCAGACCAGATCATCGATCGCCGTTTCAAGTGTGCGCTCCCACTCTTCGGCTGTAGGTCGCATTTCAGGTTTCTGCGCACCGCGGTCAAAACATCTCCTGAAAAGCTGTTCCAATTTGGGGTGTACAATGTCAATCGGCAACGAACCGCGATGAGGGGCCAAAGGGTTGGCTCGATTCCATTGCCACAAGCCGTTCTTTATCCGTTCGGCTGTTTCCATGCCGACCAGGCGATCAGGAAGGCGACCTCCGCTGAAGGGATGCTTCCCGAACAAGAACAGGTAAATCAAAGCTGCCAGCCCGAAGAGATCGTGGGAGGCCGTCCGATCGACCTCCTTGAATTCCAGTCCGAACAGTTCTGGGGGTGTATAATCTGCAGTGCCAACGGGACATCGATAGACACTTCCGGTGATGGGATCCTTGACTTGAAACGAGTCCGTATCAATTGCGCAAATCTGCATCGAAGAATTGACAAGCAGGTTTTCGGGCTTCACGTCGCCTACGACGTAACCGAAGCCATTAATGGTGCGGAAAAGCCGTGCCAAGTTGAGCGCCGCGGAATGTAGATAAAACCAGTCCACTCCGGGAGCACTGGCAAGTCGCGTCTTGGGCACATAAAGGATAACAAGTCGCTTGGCGTCGGCAATCTCCGGCATGAGAAAGCCTACCGGTTCGCCTCCAGCGCGCGTCAGTATAGATGTCGGCCAAGCGATGGACACAGCCGGGGCAGCGGGGTCGCGCGGGGGATTGGCAATCATAACCGAAAGTTTTCGAAAATGATCGGCCTGCGGCGCATTGTATATTTTGGCAACACTTCCCGTCTGACTGGTATTGTAGACAAAGCCCTCCCCACTCGACGCGATCAAAGTCGTCAGTTTAACCGACAAGCGTTTGCTGCCGCCGTGCAGGAACGTTTGACCTGTCAGAGCCCCGCGCTGGCTCATGGTAGCCGCGTCGCCACAATGAGTGTCTTGTCATCGTCGGTCTTGGTATCAAGCTCCTTCATCGTCACGATGGAAGTCACGAGAGTTGTTACGTCTTCGCCCGACCGGGCCTGACGAACTCGCTGCGCCAGCGGCGTGAAGAAGCCGGGAAATGGTGTCTGACCGCGCTGCAGGATGGCGACTTTCTCCAAGCCATCGGTCGAAACCACCACGAGGTCGGCGTCGGTCTCGAGCAATGCGCAGCGAAAGTCTTCCTCCCAAGCAGAACTCGTCAACCAGACCACTTCTCCAACATGTTCAACAGGTCTCGCGTCGAACACGAGTTGGTAGTTCGGATTGTCTTTGGCTGAGTCGGAACCAAGAACCAGAAACCCATCGCCGACCTGAACGGCTGCGCACCGGTTTTCCATCATCGCAAAGGCAATAAGCGTGGTTCCGTAATCCCGCGCGGACGCGCCGGGTGTCATCCGTGCTTCCAGTTCGATAGTGGCACGAACATCACGAATAACGGAGCGCCAGTGGAGCTCGAAATCGTGGCTCGATCCTGTTTCAAGAAAGCCACTTTGGAGCTTGGCCGCGGTTGCCGATACGACGAGCGAGGCGGCTATCGCCGAGCCAATCTCGGATCGAGTCAAAGAACCACCACCATCCGCGACAGCGCCCACCAGAAACCGTCCATCGGGCGATTGCCAGATATTGGAAGAATCCTGGCAGGGCGTTCCATTGATTATGTGGCCAACGCCGCGCGTGCTGGCATGACCAGCGAGCCATGACATGCATGTCTCTCCTTACGCCAGCACGTTCGTCCATCCTTGAACCGGAGGAAGGGCGACTTGATCGCCCGATCCCGCCTTCGCCTGTGAGACCTTCGCCAGAGATGATGACAACCATTTGAACATCTCTCGGAATTGCAATCCCTCAAGCTTTAGCGGCGTACTTGCTGAAAATTGGCCGAGAATCTGCGTGTTGGCGTCTTGGCCCACACCGACGCAGTAGACTCTGACCTTCTTTTCGGCTTCCGCGCGCCGTGCGCGCTCGGCAGAAGGCTGCCAGTTGTCGGTCGGCGATCCGTCGGAGAGGATCCAGATCCAGGGCCTGTAGTAATTTAYGCCGTTGGCACGGTAGTCATTTTTCCGAAGCTCGATTTCGGCAAGGGCTGCGTCCATTGCCTCGCCCATCGGGGTCAGACCACTAGCCTGCAAAGTGGGCAAATTCATCGTATCTGCGGAAGAGAATTCATGCACCACGCTGACCCCATCACCAAAGGTGATAACCGAGATTTCCACCCGCAGCGCAGCGATTGCATCGGCCAGAATCTCGCTCTTGAATACAGAAAGGCCCTCGTTGAGACGATCTATCTTTCCGTCTTCATTCATGGAGCCAGACACATCCAGAAGCAAGACAACCGGACAGCGGTCTTCCTGGTTCAACGCAAACTCGAAGTCATCTACCTTTTTGCTCGACATACCTTTTGCCCCTCATATGTCATCAGAATTGGAAGTTAACACGTCTGGTCTAAGTCGCACGCTTTTACAAGCTCAGCAAAAGAGCATGTTCCCGATTCTCCAAGTCAGCTCTTCCCGGGTGCCACTCGAGGTGGCCGCCCCTTCAATTGCCCCGAGTTGCCGGCAACCTTGCCTGGTGAAGCAGGGGGGCTCGGGATCTGAGGTGACGGCAAGCCGCGCGCCGGGCGCCCCACAACCTGCCGGGAGGCGGCTGACGGCGGCGAGGACACGGAAACAGGAGGAGCGGAAGAAGTGGTAGCTGGCGTGGCCAAAGCCACCGGCCCGGGTGGAGGACTTGGCCGTGGCGGAAGCGACAAGCTCTTGGCGCCCAGCAGAGGTCGGGGATCATCGTAAAGACCAAGCATTTCGGGGCGCTCGAAATAGAACCATTTCTGCCCCGAGATGGGCCGCTTTTCGTCAAGGAATATGATTTGCTTTCGCCGGTCGAGCCGCATCAACTCGTCCGGGCTCAACAAGGGGCGAGCTGTGACGGAATGACTTGTGCTAACAGTTCCTGGGTTCAGGAAGCCACCGCCGCTTTTCGTGGGTGTCTCAATCAAAATTGAGCGGTTGCCGATCATTTCCGAGACTTTTTTGGCTGTATCGAGATCCTGGATACTAAAGAATATACGGGCACCGCAGTTGGAGAAAATAGTGTCTGCCTTTTCCTTGTATATGCTTTTTAATTGGCTGAAGTCTTGCRCAATCATCCAAATTTGGATGCCGCTTCCTGCCAGGTATGTAATGCCATCCTCGATATCTTCCATTCGGCCAAGGTTGGCGAACTCATCCAATACAAAGAGGATGGGCTTGTCGCCAGGCTTTGGCCAAGACCGCGCGAGCGTGCGCACCGCGATCCCACTTAACACTCTGAGAGCGCTCCGGTTTTCCCTGATGCGCTCAGGCGGGATGATCAGATAGAAACTGGTTGGCTGGTCGCGAAGCGTCTCCAAGGAAAGATCGCTCTCGGCAGTCAGCGCCTCGAGGGGGCCACCTGGTGCCCAGCAAGCGAGATGAGGCGCAAGGCTTGCCAGAACGTTGCGAAACATGTCTTCGGACATGCTGGCGAAGGTCGCTCCAGTCGTCGCGACCGCGCCCACGTGGTGACCGCTCATGGCAAGGACGATTGCCTCCAGCTTATCCACCGGCATCGACAACAGTTTGACCACGCCGGATATGGTGCGCTGGGTCGCCGAGCCCTCATGGGCCATGAAGAGGATCAGCCCACTCAGCAGGGTGCGTGCGTATTCTTCCCAGAACTTGTCCTTGTCTGAGCCGGTTGCCTCGACGAGCAATGCTGCAAGGGTGCGAGCGTCATCAGCTTCATTGACTGTACCAACCCGGACAAAATCCATGGGGTTGATCCGTGAAGAAGGAATTCTGGTATCGTAAGGTGCGAAGGCATGGACC
>NZ_JBFUGJ010000456.1:0-3898 GCF_056402975.1 Mesorhizobium sp. P3_A9
CCTGTTGGCAGCTGGATCAGCTGAAGTAGGCAAATCACAAGAATATCAAAGATGATCATGGCCAGCAGCGACACAATTGCCTATCTGCGTTCGCGCTATCTCCCCGATCATCTGATCGGGGAGATCCTGTCGAAGCGCTGGATCGACAATGCAATTCCATTTTCCGCCCTTGTGCTCACGATCGTGGTGCTGGGCTCGATCATTCCAGACTTTCTATCTCTGTCGAGCCTTTCCGACCTTGCCCGGCAGTTCGCGGAATTCGGTCTCGTGGTGCTGGCCCTGACAGTCGTGATGATTTCAGGCGGCATCGACCTTTCGGTCGCTTCCGTCTTCTCACTGGCCGTCCTGTTCTCGCTGATCGGGGTAAACGTCTACGAGTTGCCCATACCCGTCGTCCTGGCCGGCATCCTGGGCCTGGGCATCTGCTGCGGCGCCATCAACGGCCTGCTTGTCGGCTACCTGCGTCTGCGCGCCTTTCTGACCACCTTGGTCAGCCTGATCATCTTCCGCTCGATCTATGAGATTGTCTTCGTGAAGATGTCCACGTCCATGATGTCGGGCTTCTCCATGTCCGATCTCTGGCTGTTCATCGGCGAAGGCACGGTGCTCGGCGTCCCGACCTCATTGGTGATCACATTGATCATCGCCCTTGCCTGGCACCTCGTTCTGTCGCGGATGCGTCCAGGCTGGCGACTCACCGCCGTTGGCGGGGCGCGGCGTTCTGCCTTCAACGCCGGCATCGACGTGCGGTTCATGGTGTTCCTCACCTACGTCGCCTCCAGCACGATGTGCGCGCTGGCCGGCTTCCTGTTCGCCGCCCGGCTGGGCAGTACTGGGTCTGACACCGGCGTCGGGCTCGAAGTGCAGGCGCTCACCGCGGCGGTCCTCGGTGGCACGGCGATTGGCGGCGGCCGGGGTTCGGTGGCAAAGGCGATCATTGGCAGCCTGCTGGTGCTGATGCTCACCAACGGCTTGATCAACTTGGGCATCAGCGGCCCGATCACGTCGACCATACTGGGAGTGATCCTGCTCACGGCCGTCTTCGTTGACATGCGCTGGCAGAAGCACCGCCACCGCATTCTGGCCAAGGTCTATGTCTCGCCCGCCTACCTTTCCCTGCCGCCGGCGCCGAAGGTCGACGCACCCGGGTCGCCCTATGTGCTGAACGATCGATTGCGCTCCGTTGAGATTATCGGGCTCGGACAGATTGAGGGACCTGAAGACGTTATCCTCGACCGCGACGACAATCTCTATTGCGGCACCCGGCATGGCGATATTGTCCGTTTCTTCGGTCCAGACCACAAACGCTCCGAAGTGTTTGCGCATATCGGCGGCCATCCCCTCGGCATGGCATTCGATCGCAGCGGAAACCTGCTCGTCTGCATCGGCGGTATGGGTCTGTTCCAGGTTGCCCCCGACAGGACCGTCACCAAACTCACTGACGAGACGAACAGGAGCTGGACGTCCGTGGTGGACGATTCACGTCTTCGCCTGGCGGATGACGTCGACGTCGCACCCGACGGGCGCATCTATTTCAGCGAGGCAACGATCCGTTACGAGCAGGAGGACTGGGCAACCGATGCACTGGAAAGCCGGGCGAGCGGGCGCATGATCTGCTACGATCCGAAGACGGGCAAGACCCACACCGAGATTCCGAAGCTGGTCTTCGCCAACGGCGTCACGATGTGTCCCGACGGACAATCCTTCATGTTCGCGGAGAGCTGGACCTGTTCCATCAGCAGATACTGGTTCGACGGGCCGAAGAAAGGCAAGACCGAAAGGATCATCTCCAGCCTGCCGGGTTATCCCGACAACATCAATCGGTCCTCGGACGGCAATTACTGGCTGGCCCTGCTCGGCATGCGCGGGCCGGCGCTCGATCTTGCCATGCGCATGCCGGGCTTCCGCAAGCGCATGGCCAGACGCGTCGCGCCCGATCAGTGGCTCTACCCGAACATCAACACCGGGTGCGTGGTGAAGTTCAACGAGAAGGGAGAGATCCTCGACAATCTGTGGGATCTCGGGGGCCGCAACCACCCGATGATCACCTCGATGCGCGAGCACAGGGGATGGCTGTATCTGGGCGGCGTTTCGAACAACCGGATTGGCCGCTACAAACTGCCCGATGCCGACCCCAATTGGTGCGCGCAGGATGCCTATTGGGGGCCGCGCCCATGATCGGCGCCATCAAGCAGGCTTGGGCGAACTTCCGCGGTTTTGATCTGACCGGCAGTACGGTGCCGCCGATGGACGGCCCACTGCGACCCAATGCGAAGCTCGACGCGGCTCCAGTGCTGCTGGATATCGCCGATGTCGACAACCTTGTGCTCTGGGGGCAAGAGATCATCTGTTCGGTCGGTCGCGAGATACACACCCTAGCGCCAACCGCCGGCGAAGGCGGGCAGGGGCTTTCCATCAGCCGATCGAGAGCCATGGGCAAGCCCGTGACCAGCATGGCGGCGGGCGCGTGCATGCTGGCTGTCGCCGTCGAAGGAGAGGGCATCCGCATCGAGAGCCCTGATGGGGAATCCTCGGAGTTGATCGCCCCTGAGGCACTCGATGCGCGGTGCGTCACGGCGATGGCTTTCGCCGACCGCTCGACCTTGCTCGTTGCAGTCGGGTCCGAGCGCAATCCAGCGCATGGCTGGAAGCGCGATCTGATGACCAAGACGGCGACGGGGTCGGTCTGGCGTATCGACATCAGCACGCGAACTTCAATTTCGATCGCTTCTGGGCTCGCGTTTCCAACCGGGATTATCGTGTCGAAGGACCGGGTCTTCGTCTCGGAGGCCTGGCGTCACCGCGTCCTTTCGATGGGCCTCGACGGTTCGCGCCAACAGATCGCCCTTGACTCGCTCCCCGCTTATCCAGGGCGTATCGCACCAGCATCGGAAGGTGGCTTCTGGCTGGCCATGTTCGCGCCGCGCAACCCGCTTGTCGAATTCGTCCTGAAGGAGGACGAGTACCGCATGCGCATGACCGAAACAATCGACCCCGACTATTGGATCGCGCCATCGCTTGCCACCGGGAGAAGCTTCCTGGAACCCATACAGGGCGGTGCGCGCAAGAAGCTCAACATGCTGAAGCCTTGGTCGCCGAGCTGGTCTATGGGTCTTGTCGTGCGCTGTGACAAAGACATGGCGATGGTGCGAAATTGTCAAAGCCGCGCCGATGGCGATGTACACGGCGTGACTTCACTTTGCGAAGCCGATGGGCGGCTTCTCGTTGGCGCCAAGGGATCGGGAAAGATCGTGGCGATCGATGAACTTGCGGGGCACGCAGCATGACACCGCTGGTTCAATTGCGCGGCGTTTCCAAGGATTTCCGCGGCGTCCTGGCGATCTCTGACGTGGATTTCGAAATCCGCCCGGGCGAGATACACGCCATTCTGGGTGAGAACGGTGCCGGAAAATCGACGCTGATGAAAGTACTGGCCGGCGTTTACCAGCCGAGCTCGGGCGAGATGCTGCTGGATGGCCAGCCGACGACGCTGAATTCGCCGTCCGACGCGCTGAACCACGGGATAGCGATGGTGTTCCAGGAGACCAATCTGGTGCCATCTATGTCGGTGGCCCAAAATATATACCTTGGCGACGAAAAGCTGTTCAACCGGCTGCGCGGGTTGAACATCCAGGCCCAGCGTTACCTGCTGTCTCTCAACTTTTACGTCGATCCCACCGCGCAGGTGTCCTTCCTGGGAGCCGGCAAGAAGCAACTGGTCGAGATCGCACGCGCCGTTCACCACAATGCGCGGCTCATCATCTTCGACGAGCCGACCGCTACGCTGACGCCTGAGGAGAAGTTCCACTTCTTCAATCTTGCCCGCCGCCTGAAGGAGGAGGGGATTGCAATCATCTTCATCAGCCATGCGCTCGAGGAAGCGTTGCACCTGTCTGAC
>NZ_JBFUGJ010000457.1:0-3880 GCF_056402975.1 Mesorhizobium sp. P3_A9
ACAGCGCCCCCCTCTGCCCTGCCGGGCATCTCCCCCACGAGGGGGGAGATTGGCAGTTTCAGCGCCGCGCTTAAATCGCGGCCGTGACAATAATTTCCACAAGATATTCCGGACCAGCCAACTTGGCTTCGCCGGTGGCGCGGGCCGGCGTGTGGCCCTGCGGCACCCACTTGTCCCATTCCGAGTTCATCTCGGCGAAGGTGCCCATGTCGGCCAGCCAGATGATCGCCTGAACGATTTTGGTCTTGTCGGTGCCGGCCTTGGCCAGCAATTCGTCGATGGCCGTCAGGATATCGCGGGTCTGCGAGGCGACGTTGCCGCTGGGCTCGCCGACCTGGCCGGCCAGATAGACGGTGTTGCCGTGGATGACGATCTGGCTCATGCGCGGGCCAACATCGATGCGACGAATGCTCATGGGAGGTTCCTTCCTGTTATCGGTGGCGACTGTTTAGAGTTGCGGCTGGGTTCGGGCAAGGTCGCTCGGTCAAATCCCTGCGGGCACACGCATATCGAAAGTTATGCCACAGTCCTCTGGTCAATGAAGGTTCGCCCGTATGTCTCGAATTAACGTTGCCAATGTGGGACCCTTCCAGCGCCCCTCGTCGATCGCGGCTTGCGCCAAGGCTAGGAACTCTGCCGCCGGTTTCCAATCCGCCACATGGGATTTGTGGAGATGAGTGAAATTGAACCGGCCGATGGGATCGAGAGCGGAATCGCCAAGATATCCCAGAGCCAGGCAATCGTCCGGATCGAGTATCTCCTCGCCGCAGACCTGGCATTTGCGCTGGCCAGGTCCGGTTCGGCTGTAATGCTCCTCGACTAGCGTGACTAGCTTTGTCGCGTCCTCGGATTTTTTTGCGCAATCGAGGTGACATGACGCATCCGACAATCGATGAAGGGGATGCGCTTCATTCGCGATAATGTGAGGAAACAGGACCACCTCGTCGCCACCCCGGATCAACTGGCCACAGACCTTACATACCGTTTTGCCGCGCAAGAGAATTGCCATTGATCCGATTCCCATTGGGTGTCGCTTGGATGTCGCGATCCTAATCGCGCAAATGTGTACATGGCCATCCCTTGGAAAATGGTCGACGAGCCGCAATTCCGCCGGATTGGCTTGTTGACTAATGTAATAACATCACATATCCAATCGACCCCTGCCCGCAGCCGGGTTTCGCTGCTCCACGGAACGACATGACCCAGACCTGCCTGACCTTCCGTGACCTGACGCTGGGCTACAGCAGCCACCCGGCGATCCACCATCTCGACGGCACCATCCGCAAGGGGTCGTTGACGGCCGTGGTCGGCGCCAATGGCTCCGGCAAGTCGACGCTGATGAAGGGTATTGTCGGGGTGCTGAAGCCGATGGCCGGCGAGGTTCTTCGCGCACCCGGCGTTCGCGCCGCCTACCTGCCGCAGCAATCGGAACTCGACCGTTCCTTTCCCGCCCGCGTCGTCGATCTGGTTTCGCTTGGCCTCTGGCCGAAACGCGGCATGCTAGGCCGCTACACCAAGGAAGATCGCGATTCCGTCAGCCAGGCGCTGATGGCGGTCGGCCTTGGCGGCTTCGAGAAGCGGCCGATCGACACGCTGTCGGGCGGCCAGCTGCAGCGCACGCTGTTTGCCCGTGTGCTGTTGCAGGATGCCGACCTCATCCTGCTCGACGAACCGTTCAATGCCGTCGACGCCAAGACGGTTGGCGACCTGATCGCGCTCATCAAGCGCTGGCATGGCGAGGAACGCACCATCATGGTCGTCGTCCACGATCTCGATCTCGTGCGCCAGAATTTTCCGGAGACGCTGCTTTTGGCCCGCCAGCCGATCGCCTGGGGCGAAACCAGGGAAACGCTGAAGCCGGAAAACCTGTTGCGCGCCCGCCGTTTTCACGAAGCCTGGGAAGAAAACGCGCCCTGGTGCGAACCGGACGAGCACACTCATGATCATGCCCATGGGCACGATCATCATGGCCACGATCACGACCATCATCACGGCGCCGGCCCGAGGGCTGCCTGATGGACACGCTCTACGGTCTTTTCATCGCGCCCTTTGCCGATTTCGGCTTCATGCAGCGAGCGCTGTTCGGGTCGTTGATGCTGTCGCTCGGCGCCTGCCCTATCGGCGTCTTCCTGATGCTGCGGCGCATGAGCCTGTCGGGTGACGCCATGGCCCATGCCATCCTGCCGGGTGCGGCCGCCGGCTTCCTGTTCTACGGCCTCGAAATCCTGCCGATGACCATTGGTGGCCTGATCGCCGGCATCGTCGTGGCGCTCGGCGCCGGTGCCGTCTCGCGCTTCACCATCCAGCGTGAGGACGCCTCGATGGCGGCCTTCTACCTGATATCGCTCGCCATCGGCGTGCTGATGGTGTCRRTCCGCGGCTCCAGCGTCGATCTCATGCATGTGCTGTTCGGCACGGTGCTRGCGCTCAACAACGAGGCGCTGATCCTGATTGGCGGCATCGTCGCGGTGACGCTGGTCAGCCTCGCCATCTTCTGGCGGGCGCTGGTCGCCGAATGCCTCGATCCGCTGTTCCTGCGCTCGGTCAGCAAGATGGGCAGCCCCGTGCATTTCATCTTCCTCGGCCTCGTCGTGCTCAAYCTCGTCGGCGGCTTCCAGGCGCTCGGCACTTTGCTYTCCGTCGGGCTGATGATGTTGCCGGCGGCAGCCGCCCGCTTCTGGACGGTGCGCGTCGAGCCGATGTGCGTGCTGGCCGTGCTGATCGGCTTTGCCTCCTGCATCGCCGGGCTGCTTTTGTCCTACCACGCCTCGCTGCCGTCCGGTCCGGCCATCATCCTGTCGGCYGGCGTCGTCTATTTCGCCTCGATCCTGTTCGGCACGCGCGGCATTCTGCGCGCCCGCATCATCCATCACCGTCACAGAACGGCCTGATCCTCGCCCCTCGAAAGGAGACCTCGTCCATGCTGAAATCGATCCGTGCCGCCCTGGCGATGAGCGTTATAACATTAACTGCCTTTGGYGCSTCSTCAGCCTTYGCGGCCCCGCTCAAAGTSGTSGCCAGCTTCACCGTCATCGCCGAYTTYGCCARRAATGTCGGCGGCGACCGKGTCRACATCACCACCATCGTCGGGCCRGATGGCGACGCCCATGTCTATGAGCCGAGCCCGGCCGACGCAGTCGCCATGGCCAAGGCCGACATCGTGCTGGTCAACGGCCTGCATTTCGAGGGTTTCCTGCAACGGCTGGTCGATGCCAGCGCCACCAAGGCCTCGATYRTCACCTTGACCRAGGGCGTGACGCCGATCGACTTCAARCCYGAATTCGCCGCGGCCGAGGGTGCCGGCACCGGCGGTGGCAAGACCGTCACCGACCCGCATGCCTTCCAGTCGATCGCCAATGCCAAGATCTATGTGAAGAACATCGCCGAAGCCTTCTGCGCGGCCGACAGCGAGGGCTGCGTCAGCTACCAGACCAATGCCGCCGCCTACACCAAGAAGCTCGATGCGCTGGAAGGCGAAGTGAGGGCGGCGATCCAGTCGATCCCCGAGGCCAAGCGCGTTGTCATCACTTCTCACGACGCTTTCGGCTATTTCGAACACGAATACGGCCTGACCTTCCTTGCGCCGCAAGGCATCTCGACCGATTCCGAACCATCGGCCGCCGATGTTGCCAGGCTGGTCGAGCAGGTGAAGCAGGACAAGGCGGCCGCGATCTTCGTGGAAAACATCTCCAACCCGCGCCTGATCGAGCAGATCGCTAGCGAGACCGGCATCAAGGTGGGCGGCACGCTCTATTCGGATGCGCTGTCGCAGCCCGATGGCCCGGGCTCGACCTATATCGACATGATGCACAACAACATCCGCCAGATCAAAGGCGCCATTCTCGGCAGCTGAGAAGAGCCATTGTCGAAAAGGCGGAGC
>NZ_JBFUGJ010000458.1:0-3880 GCF_056402975.1 Mesorhizobium sp. P3_A9
GGCTCCGGCCGGCGCGCCGGAGCTTTCCTCGAACAAACCTCACTGCACGCTGCCGTCGTTGCCTTCGTCATCCAATTGGGAGTGATGGTCGCCCTTCGGTAGCTCACCCTTCTCGATCTTGCCGTCATTGTTCTTGTCGAGCATGGCGAAGACCTTTTTCTCGCGACCGGTGATGTCATCTGACGTCAGCGTGCCGTCGCCCTTGGTGTCGTAGCGGGCGATGATGCGCTTTGCCGTCCGCTCGAAGCGCGCCTTCTCCAGCGCGTCGGCGAGCTGGGCGACGGTCAGCTTGCCGCCATTGGCGGCAACGAGCTTCTTCAGCCGCGCGTTCATGGCTTCGGAGAACTGGTCGAAGGTGATGGCGCCATCTGAATCGCTCATCGCCTTGTTGAGGCGCATCATCGTGTCCTCGCGCATTTTTGCGCTGGCATTGTTTTCGGCATAGGCCGTGGTGCCGACGGCGCCGGCAAGTGCTGCGAAGGCAAGGGCAAGCTTGGTTGACTTTCTCATGGGTCTTCTCCTGTTGCATCGTCACCCCCGATGCGGCCGGACCAGCTATTTCACGGTCGTCCGGCACGAAGCAAAAGGTCGAAATCCTTCCTGACCTTTTGCGACGTCTCCTTGAGATGTGCTTCCAGCACACTGAAATCCGGCAGGTCGGTCACCGCCAGAAGCAGATCCGAAAGTCCCGGCGGAACGTCATCGCGCTCGAACGCTCCAGTGAGGCACAGCCGCGTCATCTGGGTCAGCGCCAGATAGAGCGCGAAGGCGGCGCCAAGTTCCTCTCTGACTCCTGCATCAGCGAAGCCAGGCGCGAGGCGCGACAGGATCTCGGCCGTACCGGTGACACGTGGCCCGGCCTCAACCTGCCCGGTGATGACAGCCACCTGGGCGATGAATTCGAGATCGATCAGTCCGCCAGGGATCAGCTTGATGTCCCAGAGATCGCGCGGCGGCTTTTCCTTATCGATCATGGCGCGCATGTCCGAGGCCTCGGCCCTAGCCTTTGCCGCGTCGCGCGGCTGGCCAAGCACGGCGGCAACCTCCGCTTCGACTTCAGCGCACAGGCCAGCATCGCCGGCAATGGCGCGTGCCCGCGACAGTGCCATGTGCTCCCAGGTCCAGGCCTCCTGGCGCTGGTACTTCTTGAAGGCGTCGATGTGGGTGGCCACCGGACCCTTGTTGCCGGACGGCCGCAGCCGCAGGTCGAGTTCGTAGAGCACACCCTCGGCTGTCGGTGCCGAGACGGCCGCGATCAGCCGCTGCGTCATGCGGGTGTAGTAATGCGAAGGCGCCAGCGGCTTGTCGCCGTCGGAATCCTCGGCATCCGCGTCATGGTCGTAGAGCAGGATGAGGTCGACATCCGACCCGGCGGTCAATTCGCGACTGCCAAGCTTGCCCATTCCTAGCAGCGAAACAACGCCGCCGGCGATCGTGCCGTGGCGCGCCGCGAATTCGGTTATCACCGCCTGCAAGGCCGCCTCGATGGTGAGATCGGCCAGATCGGAAAAGGCGCGGCCGGCCCGGGCCGGATCGATCGAGCCSGCRAGCAGSCGCACRCCGATSAGGAAYTTCTGCTCSGAGGCAAAGATGCGCARWCGGTCGAGCACATCCTCATAAAGGCGATCGCCTTCGACAAAGGCGGACAGCCGTGCCGACAGATACGCGCGGTCCGGCAGTTCACTCAGCAAGGCCGGGTCGAGCAGGCCGTCGAAGACATGCGGCCGGCGTGTGATGATCGCCGCCAGCCGGGGCGCTGCGCCCATGATCGTTGCCATCAGCTTGAGCAGCGCCGGGTTTGACTGCAGCAATGAAAACAGCTGGATGCCGGCCGGCAGGCCGGCAAGAAACTCGTCGAAGCGGATCAGCGCCTCGTCCGCCCGGCGCGTCTGGCCGAAGGCCTTGAGCAGCGCCGGCGTCAATTCCGTCAGCCGCTCGCGCGCTTCCGCCGACTGGGTGACGCGGTAGCGGCCAAAATGCCAGCCGCGGATGACGCGGCAGATGTCGCTTGGCCGCTGGAAACCGAGGCCATGCAAGGTCTGCAGCGTGTCGGGATCGTCGACATCGCCGGTGAAGACCAGATTGCCGATGCCCGCCGAAAGCTCGGGGGCCGTTTCGAAAAGTGCTGCATAATGGCGTTCGACCTGCTGCAACGAGGCGCGAAACGCCAGGGAAAAGGCAGCCGCATCGGCAAAGCCCAGCATGCGGGCGATGCGCTCCAGCCCCTCATCGTCTTCCGGCAGCGTGTGGGTCTGCTCGTCGGCCACCATCTGGATGGCGTGCTCGACGCGGCGCAGGAACCAGTACTGGCGGGCGAGTGCGTCACGCGCCTCAGTGGTGATCCATCCGCGGGCCGCGAGTTGGCCGAGCATCGGCACGGTTTCGCGGCCGCGCAGTTCCGGAAAGCGGCCGCCGGCGATGAGCTGCTGGGTCTGGACGAAGAACTCGATCTCACGGATGCCGCCACGGCCGAGCTTGACGTTGTGGCCCTTCACGGCGATCTCGCCATGGCCCTTGTGGGCGTGGATCTGGCGCTTGATCGAATGGACGTCGGCAATCGCCGCGTAGTCCATGTATTTGCGCCAGATATAGGGCTGCAACTCCTTGAGGAAGGCTGCACCCGCGGCGAGGTCGCCGGCGACCGGACGCGCCTTGATCATCGCCGCGCGTTCCCAGTTCTGGCCACGCGCTTCGTAGTAGCGCAGTGCTGCTTCAACGGGGATCGCCAGCGGAGTCGAACCGGGATCGGGGCGCAGCCGCAGATCGGTGCGGAAGACGTAGCCGTGCTCGGTGCGATCCTGCAGGATGCGCACCAGCCGTCGCGTCAGCCGCGAAAACAGCTCTGTGGCGTCGAGAGGATCGACAATTGCGGGTGCTTCCGGATCGAAGAAGACGACGAGATCAATGTCGGAGGAGAAATTCAGCTCATGCGCGCCGAGCTTGCCCATGCCGAGCAGGATCCAGCCCGACTGCCGCGACGGGTTGTCGAGATTGGGCAGTTTGAGCTTGCCCTGGCCATGCGCGTCGCGCAGCAGGAAGTCGACTGCCGCCCGGGTGCAGGCGTCGGCAAGGTCGCTCAGCCGCCGTACCGTCAGCGACGTTTCCGCCTCCCCGGCGAGGTCGGCGAGCGCGATCAGGAAATGCGCTTCGGCCTTGCACTGGCGCAGCTCCATCATCAGGCTGGATTCGGAGACCGCCTCGGCCAGCGGCGCCTGTTCGATCGCGGCGGCGATCGCCTTCAGACGCGCCTCGACCGGCTGGTCGAAGAGAGCATCCAGAATCCGGGGCCGGCGACGCGCCGTGTCGCGCAAAAATGGCGAGAGATCGAAGACAGCGGTAAGGAAATCTTCGCCCTTCCCTTTGCCGGCCAGGAACTTGGCCAGCCGCGTCAGCCCTTCTTCGCGTGCCACAGCAGTGATTTCGGTCAGTTCCTGTCGCGCCCGACCTTCATCGAGAGGGACAAGCTCCAGCACCGGCTTCAGCAGCCAGTCCGTGGCCGTCCGTTTCGCGGCCGCAGCCATCAGTGATCCTCCCGTGCAGGGAAACTCATGACCACGGATAGTCCCGGATTGCCAGGCAAGAGATCAAGCCGTCCAGAGTGGAAGGTCATGACCGCCTTGGCGAGGCTGAGGCCTAGGCCGGAGCCAGGCTGCGAGCGGCTCTTCTCCAGCCGAACGAAACGTTCGGTCGCCCGAGCGCGATCGGCATCGTCTGGAATGCCCTGGCCGKTGTCGGCGACACAAAGCCTGATCTCGCCATGGGTGCGCTCAAGCGTCACCCGGACCGCCGGCTTGGACGTGGAATCAGTCGAATATTTGATCGCATTGTCGACGATGTTGGACAGCGCCTGGCCGATCAGTTCGCGGTTGCCGTTGACGAC
>NZ_JBFUGJ010000459.1:0-3869 GCF_056402975.1 Mesorhizobium sp. P3_A9
GGTCAAGCGCGTCTGCTACAACGCCGAGCACTCCTATATGCTCGTTCGGCTTAAGCAGGTTTGGTATCACTACTGCGACATCGACCAAGGCACGGTGTCGGCGCTGTTGACCGCAGAGTCCAAAGGAAGTTTCTACAACTCAAACGTCAAGGACTCGGGGACGGGCGGCAAGTTTGGCTGCCGGGACAAGCCGGTGCCAGAGTTCTGAGGAGGTCGAGACCGATGGTTGGTTTGGGACTGGGAATAGGTTTAGGCATGGCCGGCAACCAGCGACCTGCTAGGCCACGCGACAGCAACGAGGTTCCAACTACCGCGCTCCTGCTCCAAGCGCTTGTGACGGCCGGCGTCCATGTGCCTGAGGGTGCCCGGATCGTCACGGTTACCCTGCCATGGCTGGCTATCATGGCCGAGATCGCCAAAGATCCGAAATTCCTCTTTCATTTCGTCCAAACCCCTCGCAAGTTTGAAGAGTTCATTGCTGGGGCCTACGAGCGTGCCGGCTATGATGTGATACTTACTCCGCAGCGAGGGGATTTTGGACGGGACGTCATCGCATCGAAGGATGGCTTTGGGTCCGTCAGGATACTTGACCAAGCGAAAGCATATTCGCCCGGCCATCAAGTCGGGCACGATGAACTTCGGGCGATGCTAGGTGTATTGTCCGCCGATCAGAATGCATCAAAGGCCGTAATTTCTACGACCTCAACATTCCAACCGGGCGTGCTTACCTCGCCAGAATTCACCAAGTTCATGCCTTATCGCCTAGAGCTAAAGGATGGTGCCGCCTTGGGTGCTTGGCTTGAGGAGCTACGGCAAAAGAACCCTAGCCCGTAGGGACTGAATGAAGCATGTGCAACCTCTACAACATCACCACATCGCAAGAGGCCATCCGCCAGTGGACCGGCGCTTTGCGGGACATCTTGGGCAACCTTGAGCCATCCATAGACATCTATCCCAACCGCCCCGGCCCGGTGGTCCGCAATGCGCTGGACGGGCAGCGGGAGCTTGCCAACCTGCTGTGGGGCATGCCGACTCCCATTGAGCGTATGAAGGGGAAAGCGGACTATGGCACCACCAACATCCGCAATCCGCAGTATGGCCATTGGCAGCAGTATGTCGGCGTCGAGAACCGTTGCGTGGTGCCCGTGACGAGCTTTGCGGAGCCCAGCCCGACACCCGGCGACAAGGACCCTGAGACAGGCATCCAGCGGAACTACTGGTTTGCTCTCAATGAGGACCGCCCGCTGTTCTTCTTCGCGGGCCTCTGGACGCCGTGGCATGGGGTTCGGAAGATCAAAGACGGCCCCGGGGATTTCGAGCTTTACGGCTTCATGACGACCGCACCCAACGCACTCATCAAGCCCATCCACGAAAAGGCCATGCCGGTTGTCCTGAGGACGCAAGAGGAAACCGAGACTTGGCTTACAGCCCCTTGGTCAGAAGCTAAGCGGCTACAGCGCACGGTCCCGGATGATGCCCTTGTGGTTGTCGAGAAGCCRGCCACACAGATCAAGTTTCCGCTTGGTGGCGACACGTCGAGCGGTCAATTGTCAATGCTCTAGTGGATAGATGGAGAGGCGCGGATGTTGGATGGTGCAGGCAAGGTCGTTGTTCTGCTGGTTTCTATTGTTGCGATTGGGCAGAATGGTCTGACGGAGGCCGCTGAAACATCCTCTTGTAAGAAAGAGTTTCTTCCCGTCGAATTGACCTGCCCCACCAAAGGCTCCCCGTTGGGGACGCTCGTGGAAATGAATTGCGAGGGCCTTGCGACTAAGATTGTCGTCAGACGGGCTTCTACGGACCCGTCCGCAGGAGAGGTTTTAATCTTGGACCCAAAAGATCACTCCTATAAGGTATTGGTAAATTTCTTGAAGAAGGAGCCCCGGACGGCTCTAGAAAAGACACAAAACTCAAAGATCATCGAGAGCTACGAGAAACTTGCTCGAAAGAGTTGCGAAGGCACCCCCGCAAGTCGTCTCATTGTAGGCCGAATGATAGCAGACAATCGAAGAACACTTAACCTTCCGTAGCTAGCCGCCTAGGTCGATCACGGATCATCGTCCTTCCAGATCACCCGCTGCACCATACGGACTTCTAAAAGCCGCCTCACTCGTATCTTCAAGCCCTCCGATGCGCTTGGCAGCAGGATATCAACGTCAAGGTCGCGACGTTTGCACCGCTCGCAGCGCATGTGCCTGTCCACATCCCAAAACGGAATGTCCCCGACTAGCTTGGCGAGGTCCCCCGGCAGATAGTGGCGGGTGATGTTGCAGTTCATGCACCGGATGCGGACTAGCTGCCCAACCTCATGCGCTTTGCACAGGGTCTGCACAAGGCGGCGGGGTTTTCTGGGCTGCTCTGGCATAGGCAAAAATAGGAATGAGTTCCTCGCCGAGTCAATTCGCCCTTGACATTTATGTTCCCTTTTTGTTCACTATGAGCATTCATGTTGGAGTAAGCGCTAATGGACCGCATCGTGACACTCAACAGTCGCCAGGAAGCCGCCCTCCAGGCCCACGCCGAGGATTTCGTTGCCGTGCACAAGGGCGATGTGATGAAGGCGCTCAAGGAAATGATCGTGCTCAACGGCCACCTCCAGGAACGCCTCGACGCGCTCACCACACCACGCCGCGCGATGCGCTAGGAGAAACCGCAATGGGCACCATGCACTTTGACGCCGAAGCAAAAGCCGAGCTGCATTCCGAAGCCGTGAAGCTCATCGCCCGGTATGATAGCCCGCTTGAGACCGTGAAGGCGCTCATGGCCTACAACTGCGAGCTTGAGACTCAGATACTCGCCGTCGCCCACCGGCATCCGGGAATAGTTTCCATTGCATATGACGATACGTCGCCCATGCTGGGGTGACAGGAGCAGCGCTCAATGCATGACCTTATCGCTTTCATTGGGAGTAACTCTGCGCTGGTAACCGCCAACCCGGCAGCCTTCGCCACGTTTGCCGTGCTGTTCGGAGGCGGTGGGTTTGCGGTCGGGCGCTATTTCTTGACGGAGCGCATTGCCAATCTGGAGAGCCGAATTGCGCGACGCGACGATGAGATTACGGAGCTGAAGGCCAAGCAGAAAGCACCCGAGCCGGAGGCCTCTACGGTGCCTCTATTCGAGATGACCGAGGTCCTTCCCCCTCCGCCGCTCAACTTCAAGGACCTTCTAGTTCAGCGGAAAGAGCGCCTCCATGTCAGATAACTTGATGCCACAGCAGAAGGCACCCAAGCTAATCGTTGTCACCGCCTTCGACCGAGATGAGACAGGGGACCTCCAGCCTGTCTTTGGGCCTGCCGAGCAGCAGACCGAGGACCGGGCGATACGCACCGCGAAGGGCCTAGCCGTGAAGCATGCCGGCGTCATTGCGTGGTCGCGCGATGCCAACCCCTCGCTTGGCGAATACGGGGAGCCCACGACGCTCTTTGTAGGTGGCGACGTGCCGGACATGGAGTGATGACTATTCGGGGTAAGGTCGTCCGTCAGGACCTAACACATAGCGAGGGTTGTTTCCGCCATTCAACTGGGTAGCCTTCGCTACGCATGATGCCGATTGCAAGCATGCTCGAAGCACCGCTGATTTCACCACTGCTATATCGGAATAGGCATCGTTGTATTGGCTTGCGTACCATCCGCCGCAAAGGCCCGCGAGCAAGATTAAAGGGTAGCCGTAGCGCCGCGTAAATTGCTCAAGGGCTGACCTTCGTAGCGGCTTAGCCTCCCCGTCGAGAAGGTAGTTGATCCCCCCTGCGGCTACCAAGAAGCTCACCAGCGTCGCTGAAAGTATCCAAACTGCATTCGAGTTTCCTTCGCCAAGAATGGCATGCGAACCGATACCGACACACACCGCCAGCGCTGCGGCTACCAAAAGG
>NZ_JBFUGJ010000460.1:0-3862 GCF_056402975.1 Mesorhizobium sp. P3_A9
CAGTTGGGAAGAGGGCGCGGTGCAGCGTGATCCGGTCCGTGGCATCTTCACCGACCCAAGCAAGGTGCATGAGATCGGCCACAAGGGCAAATTCTTCGAAGTGCCTGGCTACCATCTGTCGGAACCGTCGCCGCAGCGCACCCCGGTTCTCTATCAGGCGGGCGCATCTGGTCCCGGCAAGGCCTTTGCCGCTGCGCATGCCGAGTGCGTCTTCGTCGGCGCGCCGACCAAATCGCTGCTCAAGGCCTATGTTTCCGAAATCCGCCAAAAGGCCGCTGCCGCCGGCCGCGATCCGAAGAAAGTTCTGATCTACAACCTCACCACGCTGATCATCGACGAAACCGACGAAAAGGCCCGGAAGCGCTTCGAGGAGTATCAGAGCTATACGTCCTATGACGGCTCGCTCGTATTCATGTCCGGCTGGAGCGGGATCGACTTCGGCCAGTATGCGCCGACCGACGCGCTCAAGAAGGTCGAGACCAATGCCATCGTTTCGATGGTCGAGCATTTCGCCGGCAAGGACAAGGCCTGGACCGTCGAGGAGCTGGCGAAATGGGGCGGCATCGGCGGCGTTGGCCCGGTCTTCGTCGGCTCGCCCGGCACCATCGCCGACATCCTGCAGGAATGGGTCGATGAAACCGATGTCGACGGCTTCAACCTTGCTTATGCGGTAACGCCCGAAAGCTTCGAGGCCGCCGTCGACTTGCTCGTACCGGAATTGCAGAAGCGCGGCGTCTATCCCACCGCCTACAAGCCCGGCACATTGCGCGAGAAGCTGTTCGGCGACGGACCCTATCTTCCCAGGACGCATCCCGCCGACGCGTACCGTGACATCGAGGCCGTCAAGCGCCGCGAAGCCGACCATGCTTCGGCGGCCCGTCTGAAATCCGTGAATGCGTGATGGCTGGCCTGCTCGAACTCCACGACGTGTCGCTGTCTTTCAAGGGGGTACGAGCCCTCAACGCGCTGAGCTTCAGCGTCGCCAACGGTGAGATCTGCGCCTTGATCGGGCCGAATGGCGCCGGCAAAAGCTCGCTTCTCAACGTGATCAACGGCGTCTATCGCGCCGACGCCGGCGACATCGTCTTCGACGGGCTGCGCTTCGAGGCGATCCATCCGCAGAAGGCAGCCCATCTCGGCATCGGCCGGACCTTCCAGCACAATGCGTTGTTTCGGCGCCTGTCGGTGCGCGAAAACGTGCTGGCCGGTCTTTCTCGTCATGGCACCGCCAGCTTTTTCGAAAACATCTTCCGGCTGGGCAGGGACAGCGCCGAGCGCCGCGGCTTTCATGCCCGCGCCGAGCGCACCATGGCTTTCCTCGGGCTCGACCGTCATGCGGACAGCATAGTTTCGACGCTGCCTTATGGGCTGCAGAAACGCGTTGATCTGGCCCGCGCATTGGTCTCCGGCCCCAAGCTGCTGCTGCTCGACGAACCGATGGCCGGCATGAACCAGGAGGAGAAGGAGGAGATGAGCCGCGTGATCCGCGAGGTCAATCGCATCTTCGGCTCGACCGTGGTGCTGATCGAACATGATGTCGGCATCGTGCTCAACCTCGCCAGCCATGTGGTGGTGCTCGACTACGGCCGCAAGCTCGCAGACGGGGCACCCGACGAGGTGCGCAAGAACCCCGACGTGATAGCCGCCTATCTCGGCACGGTTCACTGAGGAAACTCATGTCCTATTTCCTTGAAACACTGGTCAGCGGTCTGTTTGCCGGAGTGATGTACTCACTCGTCGCGATCGGCTTCGTGCTCATCTACAAGGCATCCGGGGTCTTCAATTTCGCACAAGGTGCGATGCTGCTGTTTGCGGCGCTGACCTTCGTCACCTTGACCGAGAAAGGCATGCCCTTCGCCCTGGCCTTCATCGTCACATCGCTTGTCATGGTGGTGATGGCGATGCTGATCGAGTGGCTGGTGCTGCGGCCGCTGCGAAACCGCGATCCGTTGACGCTGTTCATGGCCACTCTGGGATTGAGCTATGTCATCGAGGGCTTTGCCCAATTGCTGATGGGCATGGATGTTCACATGCTCGATCTCGGCATCCCCGATGTCGCCGTACAGGTCGGCGGCATCTACGTCAGCCAGTTCGACATCATTGCCTCGTTGATTGCGCTAGCGCTGGTCGCCACGCTGGCCATCGCTTTCAACAAGACACGCATGGGCATCTCGCTTCGGGCGGTGGCTTCCGACACGCTTGCGGCGCAGTCGATCGGCATCCGCCTGCCTGCCATCTGGCGCATCGTCTGGAGCGTAGCCGGCATCGTGGCCCTGGTTGCCGGCCTTGTCTGGGGATCGCGCCAGGGCGTGCAGTATTCGCTGTCGCTGGTCACGCTCAAGGCGCTGCCGGTGCTGATCATCGGCGGCTTCTCCTCCATCCCGGGCGCCATCGCCGGCGGCCTGCTTGTCGGCGCGACCGAGGCCTTGGCCGACATCTATATCGGCCCGCTGGTCAATGGCAGCGTCTCCACCTGGTTTGCCTACATCCTCGCTGTCGGCTTCCTGCTGGTGCGTCCGGCCGGCCTGTTCGGCGACCGCGAAATCGAAAGGGTCTGATCGTGACCACGCTGCAGGAATCCGCCCCGGCCAAGCCGCTCCGCCAGCCTGCCTTCGGGGTTGGCACCCTCGCTATCGTCGCTGGCCTGATTGCCGCCTTTGCGGTGCCGGCCCTTGCCGACGATTACTGGCTGAGCTCGATCATCATCCCGACGGTGATCATGGGGCTTGCCGGCATCGGGCTGAACCTGCTGATGGGTTATACGGGGTTGGTGTCGATCGGTTCGGCTGCCTTCATGTCGATCGGCGCCTTCTCGACCTACAATCTGCTGCTGCGGGCGCCGTTCCTGCCGCTGCCGGTCGTCCTGATCCTTGCCGGCCTGATCGCGGCTGCTGCCGGTGTCATCTTCGGGCTGCCGTCGCTGCGCATCAAGGGCTTCTATCTCGGCGCCTCGACGCTGGGCGCCCAGTTCTTCTTCGAATGGCTGTTCACCAATTTCAGCTGGTTTTCGAATGACAGCCAGTCGCTGACCATCTCGGCGCCTCGACTGCAGATCCTCGACTACGACCTGCAGTCGGCCACCGGCCGCTACTATCTGGTCATTGCCACCACGGTGCTGCTCATCGCGCTGGCCTTCGCCATCGTGAAAAGCCGGGTCGGCCGCGAATGGATGGCGATCCGCGACATGGATGTCGCCGCCTCGGTCATCGGCATCAGCGTTGCGCGCCGCAAACTGCTGTCCTTCGGCATAAGCTCGTTTTTCCTCGGCATCGCCGGCGCGCTCTGGGCCTTCGGATATCTCGGCACCTCGGATGCGCATGCGTTCAATCTCGATAAATCGTTCCAGATCCTGTTCATCGTCATCATCGGTGGCGTGGCAACCATCTTCGGCAATTTTCTCGGTGCCGCCTTCATCGTGCTGACGCCAATCCTGCTCGACCGGCTGTCGCTGATCATCGATTTGTCATTTCTCGGCGATCAGGGCGCGCTGGCAAACCTGCAGCACATCATCTTCGGCACGATCATCATCGTGCTGTTGATCAAGGAACCGGATGGATTGTCCGGTCTCAGAAGGCGCGGCGTGGAAGCCCTGCGCTCGCGAGCACGATCATCCAGTTGAACTCAGACAGGCGAGATACCTCGGCGCCGGGTCTTTCGCCTCCTCCCAAGCATTAGTCGTCACTTTCTCAAAATCACTCAAACAAGGGTTGCACCATGTCATTGCTAACCAAGACCATGTCGCTGGCGGCCGCTGCCGCGATGGCCGTCACGCTGCTGAGCAGCGCGTCCTTCGCCGAAGACGGCACCGGCCAACAGCTCTATCCGCTGTTTACCTACCGCACCGGGCCCTACGCTCCATCGT
>NZ_JBFUGJ010000461.1:0-3858 GCF_056402975.1 Mesorhizobium sp. P3_A9
TTGAACAGGATCAACGGTGGCCAGGCAGCCCGACCCGGTCCACCATCGCGCAGCGGGTTGAGTAGCTTCTCGAAGCGGTACCACTTCACCAGACCTGACAATCGATCGAGTGGCGAAGAACCGCCTGCCAACTTGCCGCCCAGAAAGGCTTCCGCCAAGCTCAACTGACCCGTCTGCTTCACTGCCATCGTGATTCCCTCCGAGCGTCAATCTCAGAGAATCACAACCAGCGAATTACGCAACAGGCCCGCAAGGAGGGAGATCGGCCGCTCGGCCGACCGCAGCGCCCCTGGCGCGGTTGCACGGATCGCCAAGACCGCCTAACAGAAGGCTGAAACCAACCTTAGGTGCAAATTCCGCATGGCCCTCAAGCTTATCGCGCTCGACGACCAGGATCTGAGCATCGTTTCGGCTCATGTCCAGGACGCCGTCCTGAAAGTCAGCGACCTCGAATACCTGCCTGCGGCCAAACGTTTCGTGCTGACCATGAACCGTTTCGTCTGGGAGGCGAAGTCGGGCCTGTTTCGCCAGCACAATGAGCGGCGGCAGGCCGTGCTGCATTTCGACCGGGTGCTCGGCGCCAAGACCAACGGCATTGCCCGCAACAAGCCGGCCGAGGTGCTGTCCCTGCTGGCGATCAGCTTCATCGAGATCAGCAAGCCTGCCGGCATCGTCGAGCTGATCTTTTCAGGCGGCGGCACGATCATGCTCGATGTCGAGTGCATCGAGGCCCGCCTTGCCGACATCGGCGGCGCGTGGGAAGCCACGTCGCGTCCCGTCCACAAGGCTTGAGCGCCCCATGGCCATCACGCTTGCCCACTCCGATGCCGATTTCGAGCAGCGCTTCGCCGCTTTCCTCACGACCAAGCGGGAAGTGTCCGCCGATGCCGAGGCCGCGGTGCGCGCGATCATCGCGCGGGTCCGCGCCGAGGGCGATGCCGCGCTGATCGACTATTCCAGCCGATTCGACCGCGCCGACCTCAAAAGCGTCGGCATTGCCGTATCGAAGGACGAAATCGCCCGCGCCTATGACGGCGCCGATGCGCAGACGATCAAGGCGCTCGAATTCGCGCGCGACCGCATCCGCGCCTATCATGAGCAGCAGCTGCCGAAGGACAATCGTTATACCGATGCCGCCGGGGTCGAGCTCGGCTGGCGCTGGACGGCGATCGAAGCCGTCGGGCTCTACGTGCCGGGCGGCACCGCAAGCTATCCAAGCTCGGTGCTGATGAACGCCATACCGGCCAAGGTTGCCGGCGTCGACCGCATCGCGATCTGCGTGCCGGCCTCGGGCGGCGCCATACCGCCGCTGGTGCTGGTGGCGGCCGATATTGCCGGCGTTTCCGAGATCTACCGCGTCGGCGGCGCCCAGGCGATCGCTGCCCTTGCCTATGGCACCGAAACGATAAAGCCGGTGGCCAAGGTCGTCGGCCCCGGCAATGCCTATGTGGCGGCGGCCAAACGCCAGGTGTTCGGCACGGTCGGCATAGACATGATCGCCGGACCCTCGGAAGTGCTCGTGGTGGCCGACGGCAGCAACGATCCGGACTGGATCGCCGCCGACCTGCTCGCCCAGGCCGAACACGATGTGTCGGCGCAATCGATCCTGATCACCGATGATCCGGCCTTCGGCAAAGCGGTCGAACAGGCGGTCGAGCGCCAATTGCAGAGCCTGCCGCGCAGCGAGACGGCGGCGGCGAGCTGGCGTGATTTCGGCGCTGTGATCCTGGTCCCGACCATCGAGGCCTCGCTGCCGCTGGTCGACCGCATCGCCGCCGAACATGTCGAGCTTGCCATCGACGATGCCGAAGGTTTCCTGTCGCGGATGCGCAATGCCGGTGCCGTCTTCCTCGGCCGCCACACGCCGGAGGCCATCGGCGACTATGTCGGCGGCTCCAATCACGTGCTGCCGACAGCACGCTCGGCACGCTTCTCGTCGGGCCTGTCAGTGCTCGACTTCGTCAAGCGCACCTCGGTCCTGAAACTCGGGCCGGAGCAGTTGCGCATGCTGGCGCCGGCGGCGATCGCGCTCGCCAAGGCGGAAGGGCTCGACGCGCATGGCCGCTCCGTCGCCATACGGCTGAACATGTAGGCTGAGATGACGGGCTCCGATCAAACCCGCGCAAAACTGATCGATGTCGAACTCGATGAATCGATCGGCCGTTCGACGCCCGATGTCGAGCATGAGCGGGCCGTGGCGATCTTCGACCTGATCGAGGAGAACCGTTTTCAGCCCGTCAACGACAGCGGCGCCGGTCCCTACCGGCTGAAACTGTCGCTGGCCGAGCAGCGTCTGGTTTTCGCCGTGGCACGCGAGGATGGCACCGCGGTGGTCACCCACATCCTGTCGCTGACGCCGCTTAGGCGCATCGTCAAGGATTACTACATGATCTGCGAAAGCTATTATGACGCCATCCGCTCCTMGACGCCGAGCCATATCGAGGCGATCGACATGGGTCGGCGCGGTTTGCACAATGAAGGGTCGCAGACGCTGATGGACCGGCTCTCCGGCAAGATCGACATCGACTTCGACACGGCGCGACGGCTGTTCACGCTGGTCTGCGTGCTGCACTGGCGGGGCTAGTCCTGGCACCCCTGCCCCGATCGATCCTGTTCCTGTGCGGCATGAACGCCGTGCGCTCGCCAATGGCCGAGCAACTGGCGCGCCAAATGCTGCCCGCCACCATCTTCGTCGCCTCGGCCGGTGTTCGCGCCGGCGAGCGCGACCCGTTCGTCGATGCCGTGCTGGCCGAGGAGGGTCTCACGCTGGGCGAGCGTCATCCGAGGACGCTTGACGACCTCGAGGACGACTATTTCGACCTGATCGTCACACTGGCGCCTGAGGCGCACCACGCCGCACTGGAGCTCACCCGCTCACTTGCCGTCGAGGTTGAATACTGGCCGACGCAGGACCCGACCGGTGCCAGTGGCACGCGTGAGCAGATCATGGCCAGCTATCGCGACGTGCGCGAGCGGCTGAAAGCCCGGATCAGCCGCCGGTTCGTCGCTCTGGACCGTCCGGATTAAGCGTGTTCACAAGCGAACGATTATCATATAGGTTCCGCCGAAATTCCGGCCAGGCGCCGGAACTGTAATCCAAGCAAAGGTATCGAATGCCGAAGGAAGAAGTCCTCGAGTTTCCGGGTGTCGTGACGGAATTGTTGCCGAACGCGATGTTCCGGGTGAAGCTCGAAAACGAACACGAGATCATCGCCCATACGGCCGGCCGCATGCGCAAGAACCGCATCCGCGTGCTGACCGGCGACAAGGTTCTGGTCGAGATGACGCCMTACGACCTGACCAAGGGCCGCATCACCTACCGCTTCAAGTAAGATCAAGGCTCGACTGGTCCGCGATGAGCATTTTGCAGAAGCTGGTGCTTGCCTCGGGTTCGCCGCGCCGCATCGAACTCTTGCAGCAGGCCGGCATAGAGCCGGACCGTATCCTGCCAGCCGACATCGACGAAACGCCGCTGCGTGCCGAGCATCCGCGCTCGCTGGCCAAACGGCTGTCGAAGGAAAAGGCCGAGAAGGCGTTCGCGTCGCTGAAGACCGAGACGGACTATGCGCCAAGCTTCGTGCTGGCCGCCGACACGGTGGTTGCGGTCGGGCGACGCATCCTGCCCAAGGCCGAAACGCTGGATGACGCCGCCAACTGCCTCGGGCTATTGTCCGGCCGCTCGCACCGGGTCTACTCCGGCATCTGCCTGATCACGCCGGGCGGCAAGCTGCGCCAGCGGCTGGTCGAGACGCGGGTGCGTTTCAAGCGGCTGCCGCGCGAGGAAATCGACGCCTATGTCGCCTCGGGCGARTGGCGCGGCAAGGCCGGCGGCTATGCCGTCCAGGGCCTSGCCGGCTC
>NZ_JBFUGJ010000462.1:0-3852 GCF_056402975.1 Mesorhizobium sp. P3_A9
CCGCGGCTCCTCCCAAGCCACCGACGGCGGCGCCTTGTTCGGTACGGGAGCACGCGCGGAATCAGCAGGCTCAAAATGAGCAGTGTCTATTCATGGGTCCTCATCTCAAGCCTTAATCGGCCGGAGAAAAAATGCGGCAAGTGATTTTTCGAACCATGGCCTTGCCGCCTACGTGGAACGTCTCCGCTCCAAGGGCGGACTCCGCAAACTGTTCGGCAGGGGAACGTTCAGGTCCAACAAATTTCCCGCGATACAGCCCCGTCTACGCACAGAAAAATGCGAGTCGCAGAAGCGAATCTGATGTGGGGTTTCGGATGCCCACAACTCCGCTGCGGTTATCGGTAGTCATCCCAGCTCTCTCGCGCAACGTCCGAATTCCAAAGGGAACTTCGCATCGTGCGGGCCGTTGTGACGTCGCAAACTGTGCCGCGTTCAGCCTCCGTGCAATGGTTCGGCCGAACGCGGCGTGCATCAACACTAACGCACAAGGAAACGTACCATGATTGGCAAACTTTTGGCTACTACAGCAATAGCAACCCTGCTGTCGTCTGGCCTGTGGGTATCGGGGGCAGCCGCTGAAGATGCCACCAGACCTGCCGCTTCTACGACCACTGCGGCAACGGCGCCGGCGGTTAGTGCAGACGGCAGCCTCGTCACCAAGATCATAGGCGCCAACGTCTACGATAGCGCCGCCGACAATGCCGAGAAGATCGGCGACGTCAAAGACATCGTCCTCTCCAAGGACGGCAAAGCCAAGTACATTATCATCGGCGTAGGCGGATTCTTGGGCCTGGGTGAAAAGAACGTCGCCTACGATTTCAACAAGGCCGAGTGGGTCGAGAAGAAGGGYGATCGCTGGCTGGTCGCCAAGACCACCAAGGAAGACCTTCAGGCGCAAAAGGATTTTGACCTGAAGGTTTACGACACGGCAGCGGCGTCGAACACCAATGATGTCGCAGCGACCCCGGCTAACAATGAAGCGGCTCCAGCCACCACCACGGACAAGACGGCCACAGCGGCAATCGACAAGTCTTCGCTGACCGAGATGCCAATGGATAAAATCAGCACCAAGGATTTCATCGGCACCAACGTCTACGGCGCCGACGACGCAAAAGTCGGTGAGATCGGCGACGTGGTTATGACCGGCGACAAGAAGGTCGATGCCGTCATCGTCGACGTGGGGGGGTTCCTTGGCATGGGGGAAAAACAGGTGGCCATTGGCCTGGAGAAACTGAAGTTCATGTCGGACAAGGACGGCAACCGGTATCTCTACACCAACTTCACCAAGGCTCAGCTTGAGGCGCAGACCGCCTATGACAAGGGCACCTACGCGCAGAATCGCGACAAGCAGCGGATCATTGTTGGCCAGTAGAATCCAACGTGGCCCGCGCTCCTTAGGCGCGGGCCACGTCTTTTCGTTTTTCGATCGTCTGTTCGCGGGATCTGCCCATCAGGGTAGGTGCGCGCAAGACGAGACGCTCTCGATCCTCCGATCGCCTGAATAATGTAACACGTTGAGGGCCTTGTCGGGTGTACGTATTGGCACTCACAAGACGTTCGTCCACCGGTCCTCAGAGCGGTGTGTAGGCCTGTAGGCGCGCCACTCCCCATGGGTCAGCGAGGGGCTGTGGTTGCCGATAGTCTTGGCAACGTTGCTCAGTAACCACCAAATCTGAATCGCCACGCCCTGCCGAGAGCGCATCGCCAAGATCAGCAGAACCTCATATCGTCCGGCAGCTGTTTTGGCATGAGGAAGCGCGGTTCGAGAAGCCTACTGGCGTACGGTGCTGACAACGAAGAAGCCCGAGGCCTAAGGCCTTCGCCATGGCAAGAAGATCGGCGCCCACGTCTCTTGAGTGAGCTGGCCATCGGACTGTAATCCGACCGCCGTCTGGAAGCACTGACCGCCTTGCTGAAGCTCTCGGCAAGGGGCCGTCGATAAGGCCCGGCGAAAAGCGCGCGCGGTCAAACAGAATTTGTACCTTCAGTACGGCTGGGATGAAGCCCTTTGGGGGCCGGATGCGAATTGCGCCTGGTTGACGGCATCTGCTAGGTCCTGCTTAGCCGCTTCGGCGCCGCCAAAAGCGACGAGGAACACTGCGGCGACAACAAGGAGCCTGATCATCGAGGTCACTCCGGGCGCAAACGGCCTAATGACGCGGCACGACCTATTTGGTTCCGTGGACCCAAGGCATTGGGTTCAGGGCTTTAGCCAAGCGGGACCTCGGAACGGCCCTCACATCTCTGTCTGGTAGATTAATCGACCCTCCGGACAGCGCCGCAGGATACCCAACATTGCATCGTCGCTCACGGAACTTTTGTTGAGCTGAGTGCTTCCTCAGGTGGRGCTGTGCCTCCTCCATTTGAACCGTGACGGAGACGAGAATGGCAAATCTGGGAAGATTGGCAATCGCGATGCTTGGCGTCCTGGCATACCAAAACCGCGACAAAATCGGCGAATTGATCCGTGGGGCCGGAGATCACAATCCAAACGACCCGCAGGGCGGAATTATGGATCAGATTTCCAAAGGCGTCTCGGGTACGGCGCTTGGTGATATCCTAGATCGATTCAGAGGTGCGGGGGCAGGATCGAAAGTCGATTCTTGGGTCGGCACCGGGCCGAACCAACCGATCGAACGAAATGATGTGGAAGCGGCRATAGACGAACACACGCTGACGTCCCTYTCGATGCAGACCGGCCTYTCGCGCGAGGAGCTCATCACCAGGATCACCCGGGATTTGCCCGAGGCGGTCRACAAGATGACGCCAAATGGTGCACTGCCGCCCGAGCCAACGAAGCTCTCGGGTGAGGCCACCCTGCTCGACGACGTGCCGCCACATAKGCCGCAAGCCAAATCAACCGGGCAAAACGATGTCTAGAATGACTGCCATATCTCAGAAAGACCTGCCGGGGCGTACAGGCTCGGCCGTCAGGATGACTGGACTGGGCTTTCAGGGCACCAGGGCAGCAAGCGTAGTGGCCGAATTGGATTTGTTGGCGGCGCTGCTTGATTCCCGTTGGCGCATTCCGGGAACCTCAATTCGTTTTGGACTGGATGCCCTCGTGGGCTTGGTGCCCGTCCTCGGAGATGTGGCGACAGGTATCGTTTCGGCTTACATCGTGTTGCGAGCCCGAAGCTGCGGCGCTGGAAAGATCTTGGTCGCCAGAATGTTGGGGAACGTATTGCTTGATACGGTTGTAGGAAGCATCCCTGTTCTGGGCTCGATCTTCGACGTGTATTTCAAGTCCAACAATCGCAACATTACGCTGCTTCGCCGCCACCTTGGTAAAGTCGAAGTTGGCCGCCGACGAGCCTGATTGCCGCTCAGCATTCGCCCGAGGAACTTTATTGGTTTATCGCACGTTTTGCCGCCGAACCAATTTCGGTTCAGGAAAGGGGAAAATATGGAAAATCCAGGTGTCGGTTGGATAGCTGCTATCGTGATCGGCGGTATCGCCGGCTGGCTCGCMGAGATGTTCATGAAAAGCAATATGGGCGTGCTCATGAACATCATTYTGGGGATCGTGGGCGCGATCGTCGCCAACTTCCTCCTCAGCCTGTTAGGCGTATCGATGGCCGGCTGGCTTGGGTATTTAGTCGCAGGCTTCATCGGTGCCTGTATTTTGATTGCAGTCGCGCGAATGATTAGGCGCTGAACCGACAATCTATTTGTGCACATTATAACTCAGATTGAGGCGCATGATCCCCGCGATCAGGCGCCTCTTCGGTCTTGCGAAGCTATACGTTGGGGTTCAGGTCGATCTCTCACTCAACACAGGTGACCCTTGCCATATGCTCGCTTGCTGGAACCAGTCTTGACGCTCCGCATTCTATTAGCAGGGGCTCAAGG
>NZ_JBFUGJ010000463.1:0-3845 GCF_056402975.1 Mesorhizobium sp. P3_A9
CTCCGCCCCACCGACACCGCAATAAGTCGGCGTGTCAGTGCCGAATTTTCCAACATTGTCACATACATACCTTTGGGTGCCGACAGCGCTCTCCTGAGCGTTGCGCGCATCCTTACGATTGTTTCATGGAGCCTGAATCATGAAGAAGATTTATGAGCGACCCATCCTGGTCAAGAAGGGCAATCTGAGGTCGGTCACCGCTGGCCCCTCGGCGCCGATACTACCAGGCTGATCTCAGCACCCGGGACCAGACCCGCCAACACTATCGGGCAATACTCTCCGGCCGACAGGCGGGCGCGCTCCGTTTCTTTGGGCGGCGTTTCCTGGGGTGGCAATGCTGTTGCCGCCCGCATCCATGCGACGATCGTCGCGAGCCTCTTACCTCAATTGCACCCAGACCGGCGCATGATCACTGGCGCCGTCCTCCCCGCGCACGTCACGGTCGATACCAGCCCCTTTCAGCCGGCGGGTGAGTGTCTTCGACAGCAATATGTGGTCGAGCCTTAAGCCCGCATCGCGCGGCCAGCGGTTGCGRCGATARTCCCAGAACGTATAGAGCGTCTCCTTCGGATAGACCTTGCGCAGCGCATCCGTCCAACCCTGCTCGATGAGCGCCGCGAAGGCGGCGCGGCTTTCCGGCTGCACCAGCGCGTTGTCGTCATAGGAGCGGGTGGCATAGATGTCGCGCGGCTCGGGCACGATATTGTAGTCGCCGRCCAGCACGACCGGCAGGCCGGTGTCGAGAAGCTGCCCGGCATGCGCCTCCAGCCGTGCGTGCCAGGCGAGTTTGTACTGGAATTTCGGSCCCGGCCGCGGATTGCCGTTGGGCGCATAGAGACAAGCGATGACGATGCCGTTGACCGCCGCCTCGATGTAGCGGCTCTGCTTGTCGGCCTCGTCACCGGGCAAGGTATCGCGGGTCAGCACCGGTTCGGATCCTCGCGCGAGGATGGCGACGCCGTTCCAGGTCGGCTCGCCCTTCCACACGGCACCGTAGCCGGCGTCGGCCAGCGCGGTGCGCGGAAACTGCATGTCGCGCGCCTTCAATTCCTGCAGGCAGACAACATCGGGTTTTGCCACGGCCAGCCATGCCAGCATGTTTTCCAGCCGGCTGTTGATGTTGTTGATGTTGAAGGTGGCGATTTTCATTGGTGGATCAGGAGGCCACGCTGCCTACCCAACCCTTCACCGTCTCGGCCAGCGTCTTCAAATGATCGGCCGTCGAAAATCCCGAGATGCTCTTGCGCGGCTTGAGATCATGGTCGCCATCCTCCAGCCAGATCACTTCGATGCTGTCGGAGAGCCCATAACCGGCCACTTCCTCCCGCGTGCCGAACTCGTCACGCGTACCCTGGAAGATCAGCGTCGGCGTCTTCAGCCCGGCCAGATGCTTGGTCCGCAATTGCTCGGGCTTTCCCGGCGGATGAAAGGGATAACCGAGGCAGACCAGCCCTGAAATCTCGCCCTTGGCGAACATCTCGTCCGCCACCATCGAGGCGACGCGTCCGCCCATCGACTTGCCGCCGATGATCAGCTTTCCAGTGACGCCCTTGGCGCGCAGATCGGCGATCGCCTTCACATATTCCGGGTTCACAGTCTCGGCGCGCGGCGGCGGCTTGCGTTGGCCGTAGCGGCGGGCCGCCATATAGTGGAACTCGAAGCGCGCGACCTGGAAGCCGGCGGCAGCCAGAGCCTTGGCGGTTGCGGTCATCGAAGGAGAATCCATCGACGCGCCGGCGCCATGCGCGAGCAGGATGGTGACGGAGGCGGTGTCGTCGCCGTCGAAAAGGAAGGTGGTCATGGGGCGGTCTTTCGATTCAGGTCGCGATCCCTTGTCAGCCAACTGCTGTCTGTCCAGATACACCGTCGCAAACCTGCGATTGCAGATATTCAACCTGGGCAGCGAGCAGGCTCGGCCATCCAGTGGCGTCGATACTGCTTATCCATTTACAAGCAGCTTCACGCCCATGAATCTGCTCAAGCAAGCAGAAATAGGCGGTGTCTCGCCATGACCCGCACAATTGCGAATTGCCGTCCATCACATCCAGCGCCGACGCCCATGCGAACCATCGCCTGATCCATGCGCCGACCTTGCCGTCGAGATCGGCAATGCACTGAGTTATGAAAGCATCTAGCTCCTGTTCGGTGGCGACCCAGAAGAAACCCCGGATGGGGGGCCGAAAATCTGCGTCGATGGCATTGAAGCCTTTTAGGAGGAATTGCCGGTTCCGCTGTCTAGAGCTGCGGGTTTTGAACTGAGCCGAACTCGGATCCTTGACTTCATACCAGGCATCGAAGTTCTTCCACAGCTTGGCGAATTTCTTCCACTTGAAGGCAGCGGCAAGCTCGCAGTCATACGCGCCGTAGCGATAGTCCGCAGAGCAATCCAGCTCGATACTGAAATCGGTCAGGTTGTCCGCCGACGCGATTATCAACTTGGCGCTGCCCGGCTTGAACCATCTCTCGCCAAGGCGTGCATGGAGTTCTTCGGCGACCCGCGTTCGGATGGTCTTGGCGTCGAGTTGCACGTCTTTCCCTCACCCCGCCGTCCGCGCCAGCTGCATATCCACGAACTGCACGCCCCTGGCCGCCACCCCAGCCCATTCCGACTCCGGATCGAGCTCCAGATAGCGCACCCACAGCCGCCGCGCTTCCTGCAAATTGCCGGCGTCGAACTCCAGCCGCGCCAGGTTGAACACCGGGTCGGCATAGCTCTTGTCGAGCGCGATCGCCTTCTGCAGGTGCCGTCGCGCCGAGGCGTCGCGGCCTTGCTCGCTCATCAGCCCGGCCAGGTTGAACCAGGCTTCCACGAAGGCTGGGTCGAGTTTTATCGCCCTGGCATAGTCATGCGCGGCGTCGGCCGCGTGGCCGCCGGCGCGCAGGCAGTTGGCGCGGTTGAAGGCGGCGATGGCATCGCTGGGGTCGATGGCGAGGCAGCGCTGGTAGAGTGCGGCAGCACCTTCATGGTCGCCGCCCTCCTCCACCGCTTCGGCCTCGGAAAACAGCTCTTCCAGCGTGTCGTCGCCTTGTGCCGCGCTTCCCAGATCGAACAGCAACTGCCCGTCGAGTTCGCTCTGGCCGCCTTCGAGATAGATCGCGTCAGGGCGGCCGTGCTGCGAGCCGACATTGAGCGACTTGGCGGTGAGCGAGGCGACCGGGCCGGAGCGATGCACGGAGCGCGCGATCGCGCCCCAGGWCGCACCGCCGGCCACCAGCCCGGCATATTTGCGCGCSAGGATCAGGTCGCGGAAGGAATAGGGTTCGCAATCATGCTCGAAGGCATCGAACAGCGACAACAGGTCAAGGTCGGCGCCAGACAATCGCGATTGCTCGATCAGCGATTGCCGCGACAGTGACGACGCCCCCGGCGCCTTCATCAGCCCGAGCATGCGCAGAAACCCGTTCTCACTGAGCAGCATGCGCCCGGCCGCACGCTCGGCGGCGACGCGGCGCTCGATCCCGGCATCGCCGTTTTTCGTCAATCCAGCCTTGGCGAGAAGTGTGCGGCCTAACACGACATGCGTGGTGCGCCTTGTGATGCCGCGCCGGAGCTGGCCATGCTGGCGCTCGACCTCGCGAGCCGCCAACCTAAGCGGAAACGCCGCCAGCGCGCCGATGGTGCCAAAGACGGCGCCCGCCGGTGCCGTCATTTCTTGCTCTTGCCGACCGCCTTCAGCAGACTGGCCTTCAGCGGATTTTCAGGCGCACCGCCCGCTGCCGCCTTCTTGGCGGCGGGCTTGGCCGCCACCTCGTCGGCCTTGCTCTTCGACTTGGCCGGCGGCTTCGACTGCGACAGGCTCGCCTTCAGCGCATCCATCAAATTGATGACATTGCCACGCTCGGGC
>NZ_JBFUGJ010000464.1:0-3840 GCF_056402975.1 Mesorhizobium sp. P3_A9
GGCCACCTCTCCCCCACTGCGTGGGGGCGAGGAACCCAAGACTTGTGAGGCCACCCGCCGCGCCATCAGCTCGCGCATCACCCGCCGCTCCCGCACCTCGATGCAGAGCTGGGCGCTCGACGGACAGAACTGGGCGTTGCCGCTTTTCACCTCGCCGCGCACGAAGCGCTGGATGGCAGCCTGCAAATCGGCAAGCTCGGCGTCACGCACCGCGCCGAGATAGCCGCGCATCTGCATCTCGACATCAGTCAGGGCGGATTGCGGGAAGCATGAGAACATCGCCGCCAGCGCCTTCGTCGCCTGCTGCAGTTCGGCTGCGGTCATGGCTGCGGATCTCCTCGATGATGGCGTTGGCGGCGTCGGTATGGGTTTTCGGCCACTGCCAGCCGGGTTTCTTCCCCCGAAGACCGCGGATCTGTTCTGTTTTTACCTGTGTGGGAAAAACGCCCGGCCTTTTCCCGGGAAAAGGCGTCAGCCTTTTCACTCTGGTTTCTGGAGTCTGGAAAATGCTGCGGCAAAGCACCGGCATTTGCCGACGCATCGACCTTTGTTTTCAACGCGGTGGCGGCGCCGCCGCGTGCCCCGGCGGCGGCCCTCGCCTCGCTTTTGACCTGCGCCTTGTGCAGCTCTTTGGTCAGCCTCTTGTGGCCGATCTCGCCGCCCTCGCACTCGAAGAAGGTCAACAGATCGGCGCTGATGGCGCGCCATCTTTTCAAGGTCAGCCGCGCAACCCGCGCGAGCTTGGCGTCGTCGTCGGGCAGCCGGCCGCCGGCGTTCCACATCGCCATCAGGATCAGCATGTAGGCGCCGATCTGTTCGGTGGAGAGCTGCAACGTGTCGCCGACGAAATCGGAGACGTAGAGCTGCATGAAGGGGCGCTCGCTCATGCTGCGTTCAACGCCATTCTTACACGCCAGCTAATGGAACCAGCCGCAGGTCCGGACGTTATGCCGCGACCAATCCAAGGGGAGGTTCGCCCATGACGGCTTTCATGCCGATTACGCTGCGCTTTTGCGACAACAAGACCATGCTGGTCGGCTCGGTGGCCGATGCCGAGACCGCGCTGCGCCAGCAATGGCCCGACAAGACCGCGCCCAGCTATCTCGATGCCGCAAGGCTGGTCAGGCTGGCGGTCGAGGGTACCTGCTGCCCGCGCACCGCATTCGACGCCTTCAGCAAGACCGCCAGGCAGCAAGGCATATTGGTGCCCAGGCCGAGAAGCCGTGCGCATGAATGGCTCGATGCCGCCGCCAACCCGTGATATCGTCGCGACGGCGATGCAACCGCGCGACGGCCTCATGCGTTTATAAGCGCGGGCTTTAAGGCCGCGCCGAGATTGAAGGTGAACGCCGTGGGTACAATGAAAACCGGAGTGCCGCTTAAAGTCAGCATGGACGGGCATGTCGAGGAGATCGACAGCGTCAGCGATGCCGCCGATTTTCTGCAGCGCTGGCCGGTCGAGCGGCGCGGCCACGTCTACCGCAGCGCGCTCAACGCCTGCAGTGCCGCAATCGCGGCGCAGATATCGGAATCCGACGCGATAAAAGTGTTCACCGGCTTTGCCCGCGTCGCCGGGGTTCTGGTTGCAGAGGGTGGCCCAGCTATGAGGCTGGAGGCACGCAGCGTGCAGAGCCGCATGCCGAAGCAGGGTCGGCAGATACCGAAATAGGCTCACGCGCAAACCCGCCTCTGAAACCGCGCCTGATGGTAGCTGCAGTAGCTTTTCAGCGCCCTTGTGCGCATGCCGCAGCACAGCATGTCGGCGCCGGGCCGGCCGCCTGTCGCGTCGTTCTCCGGATTCTCCTCAAGCGTAGATCGAGCGGCGCGCGGCAGCGGGAAAACAGGCAGTCGATGAAGCGCATCGCCACGCCATGCGGCTGGCGCCCAATTGGTCCGCGCGGCGGCGCCGGCACCTTGAAACGATAGGCTTCGCCATCGGCGATCAGCACTCCCATTTCGCGCACGAACAGCCGCGGCGGCAGCCAGGCCGGCGAAGAGTCGCGCCTGGCTTTGTTCTTGCGCAGGACGGTGCCCTCGGCGGTATGCACGCTGGCGCGCTTTTCCGCAGCGGCCTTGCCGTTTGCCGGCTTTGCGGCCACTGGCTTGCGCATTGCCCGCTCCCCGGCGGCTTGCGTGGCGACCGGCGGCATCCCCCGGCCATTGGCAAAGCCGATCGCGCCCAGCATGGCGTTGCGGTGGACGATGCCGATAATGGCGTTGCGCGACACCGGGCTGCCGCGCAGCGCGCTGAACGCCGCCGCGATCCTCGAGGCCGAAAGCCCGTCCTTCAGCCAGCGGGCGATCTCTTGCAATTCGGCGTCGCTGTAGCTTGCCATGTCTAGGCTCCATCCAAGGGTGCGCCTTCGGCAGCACTTGAGAGAGCGCACCGTCGGCCAGGCGTCAGGGTTCGGGCCCGCTCGGGGGCACGGTCAGGGTGTTCGGTGCGAAAGCCGGCTCCGCGGGCCGGATCAGCCGGAGCGGATCGAATGCCCGGCGGTCAGGCGCGCCAGCCGCGCCTCGGCGGTCTTCCTGTCGGGGGCGGAAACCGCCCTGCCCATCATCGGCTCGAACAGGATGACGGTGCCGTCCTGCGTGCGGATGCAGGAGCGCGCGTAGGGACCGGCAGCGTGCCGATCGAATTGGGGGCCGGAGCCGCGGGGAGCGGCGGCTCCGGCCGTTCCGGCCGCCGGTGACAGGCGGGCCGGACCCGAGGCATCAAGGCGCTCGGGCTTCGCCCCGGCCAGGGAGGAGGACGGCCGGGACGGAAGGGAATGCGTGGCAACCTCAGTCGCCGGATGGGCCTCACAGAAGGCCGGCGCTTCGGCGCCATGAAAGCTGGACAGGTTATGCATGACCAGATATAAGCATAACTCAAAAGTAAATGCAAGCCATTCTTTCATAGACGAGAGCCGCTTTCATCGCTCACATGGGCGCCATGGCCAAAACGGAACTGTCGATCAAGGTCGGGGCGGCGATCCGCCAGGCGCGCAAGCAGCGCGGGCTGGTCATGCGCCACATTGCCGAGCACAACGACACCGATGTCGCCGCCGTCGGCAATTGGGAAACCGGCCGCAATCTGCCTAAGACCGAGAACCTGTTGAAGACCGCGGCCTTCCTGCGCGTCGACCCTGTAGCACTGGGCCAAGGGCAGGTCGTCTTCCTCGACGATGCCGGCCCGGTCGCCGATGCCGAGATCGTCACCGATGCCGGCCCGCTGCCCGCCGGCTCAATGGATATCGAGGTGCTGGGCGCCGCGGTCGGCGGCGATGATGGCGACTTCACCTTCAACGGCGAGCCGGCCGGTTACGTCCAGCGCCCGCCCGGCGTTCGCAACCTGCCAAAGGTGTTCGCGCTGCATGTGCTGAGCGACTCCATGGTGCCGCGCTACGAACCCGGCGACCTCATCTATTGCGGCGGCCGCGACGCGGTGCCCGGCGACCATGTCGTGATCGAGACGTTTCCGGAAGAAAACGAGCGCAACGGCAAGGCCTTCATCAAGAAGCTGGTCAAGCGCACGGCGGGCGAGCTGGTGGTCGAGCAGTACAATCCGCCGAAGACGCTGACCTTCAACCGCTACGCGATCAAGCATGTCTGGCGGGTTATACCGCTGAAGGAATTGCTGGGGTATTGAGGAGCGCTTCTTCCCTTCTCCCCTTGTGGGGTTGAGCGACCGGTTCGCGAAGCGAATTCATCGTGCCAGTGGCACGATGAAAGGTCGGCGAACGCCGGGACGCTGCGAAGCAGCGGGGACCCGGCAGGTGGATCGTGCTCCACCCCGCCCTTCGCAGGCTCAGGGCGTTCGAACCTCGAAAAGCCAAGCAATTGGCTTTTCGTCCGCTA
>NZ_JBFUGJ010000465.1:0-3818 GCF_056402975.1 Mesorhizobium sp. P3_A9
GAAGACGATGTGCTTCTTCGGGTCGATGCCGGAGGCGAGGAACGCCGCGGTGATGGACCTCGTCTGGTCGGCAAGGTCGTCATGGACCAGTTGCGCGGTCAGCGAATGCAGGTCGACGACGCAGTAGATGCAGTCGGAGGTGTCCTGCAGGGCGACGAATTTCTTGATGGCGCCGAGATAATTACCGAGATGCAAATTGCCGGTCGGCTGGACACCGGAAAAGACGAGTGGCTTGAAGGCGGACATGGGTTTCCTCATGGCTTGTGGAGGGCCGTATAAGCATGATTCCAAAAAGTTGCAGACTTTTTGGAGCCAATCATGCGGCTGGAAACCGCGCGCGGCGAAAGTCTTGCGACGGCGCGCTTATGGACGAAGACGCCGCCGCGATCAAGATGGTGCTATAGGTCGATGGAGGCTCTAGTCGTCGATGCCGGTCTTTGCGGCCGGCGGCACTCCCTTGCGCCCGACATTGCGCCGGATCATGCCGAAATCGGCGCCGCCAGTGGCAAAGGCGGTGATGAAGTAGAGCGCAGCGCCGCCGGCGACGAGGCCAAGCACCGTCGTTGCCTTGATGACCAGCGGCGAGCCCGGCCCGAGCCTTGCGGCGAAATAGTGCTCGGCGAAATACAGCGCCACCGCCATTACCGCCGCCGACAGAACCAGCCGGGGAATGCGTTTCAGGAGCGGCACGTCTCGGCCCCAATGGCCGCGCCGGATCAGCACGGCAAGCAGCATCAGCGCGTTAACCCAGCCGGCCACGGCTGAAGCGACCGCAATGCCGGGTGCACCCATCCTGGGAAACAGCGTCAGCGCGGTGGCGACGTTCACCGCCACCGAGATAGCGGCGAAGATCATCGGCGTGCGGGTGTCCTCGCGGGCGAAATAGCCGGGGGTGAAAGCCTTGATCAGCACGAAGGCCGGCAGGCCAAGACCGAAGATCGCCAGGATCGCCGCCACTGTCGGGGTCGAATGGTTGGCAGCAAACGCGCCGCGCTCATAGACCAGCCGCACGATCGGCTCCGCCATCACCCAGAGTGCTGCCGCCGCCGGCAAGGTCATGAACAAGGTGAACTCGACGGAGCGGTTCTGCAGATTGGCCGCCTCGATGAGATTGCCCGATTTCAGCGCCCGCGACAGTTCCGGCAACAGCACAATTGCCACCGCCACGCCGACGACACCGAGTGGCAGCTGATAGACGCGGTCGGCATAGGCGAGCGACGACACGGCGCTGTCCTGCGCCGACGCGATGGCGGTGCCGATCAGCTGGTTGATCTGTGTGATGCCGCCGGTGATCGCCGCCGGCAGCGCCAGGATCAGCAGACGCTTGACGTTCGGCGTCATCTTCGGCCGGCGGAAGCCGATCGAGATGCCGGCATTGCGCACCGCCACCCAGACGATGGCAAGTTGCACGAGGCCCGCCGCCAGCACGCCCCAGGACAGGCTGAAGCCGACAGCACGGGCATCCAGCCCATGATACCAGGCATAGCCTAGCACGCTGATCAGGATGACGTTGAGGAACGCCGGCGCGATCGCCGCCGCGAAGTAACGGCGCAGCGAATTCAGCATGCCCGCCATCATGGCGGCAAGCGACATGCAGATGAGATACGGGAACATGACCGTCGCCAGGGCGACGGTCGTCTCGAACTTGCCCGGCGTGTCGGCGAAGCCCGGCGCCACCAGGTAGCGCACGATCAGCGGCATCGCCAGTTCCATGACGATGGTCAGCGCCAGAAGCGCCGAAAACAGCACGCCGAACACTTCCTCCGAGAAGCGCTTGGCGCCGTCGGTGCCGTGCGTTTCGATCTCCTTGGCAAACAGCGGCACGAAGGCGGCGTTGAAGGCGCCTTCGGCGAACAGCCGGCGAAAGGTGTTGGGAAACTGGAAGGCGGCGTTGAAGGCRTCAGCSAYCGGTCCGGTGCCGAGTGCGGCGGCCATCAGCATCTCGCGGCCAAAACCGAGCGCGCGGCTCATCAGCGTGCCGGAAGCGACCGTTGCGAATTTCTTGACTAGGCTCATGCGTTCGAAGACTGCCTTGGAGCAATTCCAGGAAAAGTGTGAAGCGGTTTTCCCGGGAAAAGCGCATAGCGCTTTCCCTTTGAAATTGCGTTAAAACAAAGAGTTAGAGCTGTCCGTCGTTTCTGGGAAACGGTGAACAGCTCTAGGGATTGGGACAAAGTGAGGATGGCAGTCACTCGGCGGCCGCCTTGGCCTTGCCGCCGCGTTCGGGCGCGATGCCTTCGAGCGCCGCTATCAGCCGGTTGCGGATGGTGGCGGTGCGGGCCGGGCTGTCGATCTTCTGGCCGGTGAGGTCGGTGACATAGAAGGTGTCGATGACCTTTTCGCCGAAAGTGGTGATGTGTGCCGATGCGATGTCGAGCGACAGGTCGGACAGCGTGCCGGTGATCTCCGACAGCAGGCCCGGGCGGTCGAGGCCCTCGACCTCGATGACCGAAAATCGGTTCGAAAGCGTGTTGCGGATCTCGGCGCGTGGCGGGATCTTGAACACCTTGGATCCGCGCCTTGGCTTGGTGCGCTTCTCGATCATCTCCGGCAGCCAGCTCTTACCCGACAGCACGTCCTCGATCAGCCGGCCGACGCGCTCGGCGCGCCGCCGCTCGTCCTCGTCGCGGTCGAATTCCCGTGAGATCAGGATCGTGTCCAGGGCGCGGCCGTCAGACGTGGTGAAGATCTGCGCGTCGACGATGTTGCCGCCCGCCCCGGCGCACGCCCCGGCAATGACCGAGAGAAGACGGGGATGGTCCTGCGCCAAAACGGTGATTTCGGTCACCGCCTCGAACTGGTGCGTCTTGACCATGGTGGCGAGCTTGTTGCCCGACACGTCCGCCTCGCGGATGAATTCGGCGTGGCGAATCTGGTCCGGCAGGTCCACGGCCAGCAAATAGTTCTCATAGTGCAGCCCGACATAGCGCTTGCGGGCCTTGTCGGGCCAGTCGGCGAGCGCCTCGGCCAGACGTTCGCGCGCCGCTGCCGTCCGCTGCGCGCGTGACACTTCCGAGAAGCCGCCGGTCAGGAGCAGTTCGGTCTCGTAGTAGAGCGTGCGCAGCAGCTGGCCCTTCCAGCCGTTCCACACACCGGGTCCAACGCCCCTGATGTCGCAGACGGTGAGGATCAGGAGCATCTTCAGCCGCTCGACCGATTGCACGACCGAGGCGAAATCCTCGATCGTCTTGCGGTCGTTGAGATCGCGCGTCTGCGCCGTCATCGACATGACGAGGTGGTTCTCGACCAGCCAGGCGACCGTTTCAGTATCGGCCGGCGACAGCCCCATATGCGGGCAGATGCGSCGCGCGATGCGGGCGCCGGCYTCGGAGTGGTCCTCCRGCCKGCCCTTGGCGATGTCGTGCAGCAGCACSGCGACATAGAGCGCCTCGCGRCTCTTCTTCAGGCCCGGCATCAGCGWRTGCGAMAGCGGATGSACYTTYTCGCCRTCGCCGCGYTCGATCTCGGCCAGCACGCCGATGCAACGGATCAGGTGCTCGTCCACCGTATAGTGGTGATACATCGAGAACTGCATCATGGCGACGATCTTGCCGAAATCGGGGATCAGCCGGCCCAGCAGCCCGGCCTCGTTCATGCGCCGCAGATTGAGTTCGGCGTTGCGGTCCGAGGTCAATATGTCGAGGAACAGCCGGTTGGCCTCCTCGTCGCGGCGCAGCGACTTGTTGACCAGGCCAAGCGAGCGCGTCAGCAGCTTCAGCGCATCGGGGTGGAACTCCAGCCCATGCTTGTCGGCGAACCAGAACAGCCGCAGCAGATTGACCGGATCGCGTTCGAACACCTGATCGTCGGCGATGTTG
>NZ_JBFUGJ010000466.1:0-3790 GCF_056402975.1 Mesorhizobium sp. P3_A9
GGATGAACATGCCGGCCTTCATGGCGTTGGCCGACAGCAGCACTTCGGGAACGAACAGGATGCCGTCGCGAAAATCCTCGCCGACGATGCGCATGCCTTCGACCAGCGCCTCGGTCAGCACCTTGTAAGGCACCCAGCCGCGCTCCAGCAGGATGTTGGTGCCTTCCTCGATCTCTTCCTTCAGCCCGTCATAGAGATCGTCGTGCATCTGCTGCACCAACTCGTCATCGGAAAGTTCAGAAAGGATGATCTCGTCGTCGGACATTTTGCCTGCGCCAATCGCCTGTCAGTGATCTACGGGCCGCCGGCACCTTTTGTCATAGGGTACCGGCGGCGGTTGATTGCAAATCTCGGGAGCTAAATCAGGCGTCGAGCCAGACGTTCTGAAAGTCCATTTCGTAGGTCTGGTGCATACCGTAGTTCTTCACCTTCTTGCTCATGTGGCAGTAGAGCTTCTGCCAGAACGGCTGGATGATGACGCCGGAATCCTGCAGGATTTGCTCGACGTCTTTCATCACCTCCTTGCGTTTGGCAGGATCTGCCAGCGAAAGCGCCTGCTTCAGCTTGGCGTCGAAATCCGGATTGGCATAGGCCGTTTCATTCCAGGCTTCACCCGAGCGATATCCCAAGGCCAGCACCTGGACGCCAAGCGGCCGCATGTACCAGATGGTCATAGAGTACGGATACTTCGTCCAGTCATTCCAGAAGGTCGAACCCGGTAGCACCGTACGCTTGACCTTGATGCCGGCATCGCGCAATTGGCCGGCGATCGCATCGCCAGTGTTCTTCTGCCATTCGTCCTCGACGGTGATCARCTCGTGCTCGAAGTCGGCCTGCCCGGCATCCGCCATCAGCTTCTTGGCGGCGGCGGCATCSCGYGTCTTCTTGGGCAGCGGATAGTATTCGGGATGGATCGGGGCGACGTGGTGGTTCTCGCCGACCGTGCCGAGCCCGGCGTAGCCGAGCTGCATGACGGCATTGTTGTCGACGGCCATCTGCAGCGCATTGCGCACCCGCTGGTCGTCATAGGGCTTGTGGGTGATGTTGGTGCGGGCAACGAGCGTGGTCGCCGTTGCGACTTCCGATTTCACCAGATCCATCTTGTCGAGGGCGTCGATGAAGTCGGCCGGTGTTTCGAAATCGAGGTCGATCTCGCCGGATTCGAAGGCATTCAGCGTGGCGTTGAAGTCGGTGCCGTAATCGATGAACTCGACACCGTCGAGCGGCGTTTCACCACCCCACCACTTGCCGTTCTCGCGACGCTTGACAACCGCCTTGGTACCTACTGCGTAGGAGACCAGTTCGAAGGGTCCGGTACCGATCGGCTTCTTGATCGGGTCGGCGCCGTCCTTGTCGAAGTCGCGATGCACGACCAGCGCCGGATAGTCAGTGAAGCCCGGTATGATCGCGATATCGGGTTCGGACAGCTTCAGCTTGACCGTGAGGTCGTCGACCTTGGTGATGGCACCATCCTTGGCCTTGCCGGTCTTTGTGTCGATCAGCGCGCCGACGCGTGCCGCCATGGAATTGCCGGAAGCAGCCTTCTCGCACCAGCGGTTCAGATTAGAGACCACGTCATCGGCGTTGAAGGCATCGCCATTGTTCCAGGTGATGCCTTTGCGCAGATGCAGTGTGTATTCGGTGGCGTCGTCATTGACGTCCCAGCTTTCAAGCAGCACCGGCTCGAACGTGAACTGGTGCGTGTAGCGGACGAGCGGCTCGAGCCAAGTCCGGGTGACGTTTGCCATCTCGGTCCAGTCATAGGTGCGCGGATCCTTCTGCGCCTTGACCGACATGGCGACACGCAGCGTTCCGCCCTTTTTCGGTTCATCGGCCAGGGCTTTGGTCGGCGCGGCAAGGCCGATCATGCTGTAGGCGAAAGCCGTCGATGCGCCGAAGGCGCTGGCCAGCGCCAGGAATTCGCGCCGGTCCATATGGCCTGCACGCGTCTCTTTCGCCATTGCCTCGATAGCGCCCGGCACGCGGTCGCCATTGCTTCTGAAGAACGTCATTTTTTTCTCCCTTTTTTGTTCCCGTTAGTTTGTTCGTCCGTCGCGTCAGCTGACGCTGTTTGGCAGCGCCTCCTCGCGCCGCGCAATGAAATCCGCCAGCCCGTCGGCAATGCCCTCGTCGAGCTTCGGTTCCTCATAATCCGCGAGCATGTTGCGCGCCTTCTCGCGACCGCGCGTGTCGTGGTCCTTGGCCCCTTCAGCCTTCCACTGTTCGTACGAATTGAAGTCCATGATCGAGGGYATGAAGAARGCSGACTCGAAATGTTCGAGYGTGTGTTTRGTGCCGAGGAAATGGCCCTGCGGGCCKACCTCGCGGAYYGCCGCCATCGCYTCCTTGAAATCGTCGAACGGMAGSCCGCCKRCATATTTGTACCAGCCGACAAGCTGTTCGCAGTCCGTTGCGAATTTCGAATAGCCGCAGCTCAAGCCGGCCTCGAGCCATCCGGCGGAATGCCAGATGTAGTTGGCCCCGGAGAGGATTGCGGCATGCATCAGCATGTTCGATTCGTAGCCCGCCTGGGCATCGTTCAGCTTCGACCCGACATGGAAGCCCGAGGTGCGCCATGGCAGTTTGTATTTCCTGGCCAGCGCCCCCATCAGATACATCATCTGCGCGGCCTCCGGCGTGCCGCCCATCGGCGCCCCGGTCTTCATGTCGACCGTGACCATGAACTGTCCGTAGAGCTGCGGCGAGCCGGGACGCAGCAGCTGCGTGAACGCGACGCCCGCCAGCGCTTCGGCATTGACCTGCGCGACCGCGCCGACGGCGGAGGCCGACGTCGAGGCGCCGCACAGGGCGAAGGGCGCAAGGATGAGCGGTTGGTTGTGGCGTGCGTAGACCTTCATCGCATCCAGCATGGTGGCGTCCCACACCAGCGGCGAGTTGCAGTTGGTGATCGACACCAGCACCGGATTGTCGCGGACATAGTCCTCGCCGAACACGATGCCCGCCATGGCCATCGTATCTTCCGCCCGTTCCTTGGACGTCACTATGCCCATGAACGGCTTGTCCGAGTGCTTCAGCGCCGAATGGATGATGTGGAGATGGCGCTTCGGCACCGCGATTTCCATCGGCTCGCAGATGACCGAGCTCGACGAGTGCAGCGCCGGCGCCATATAGGCGAGCTTGTGGAAGTTGTTGAGGTCGGCAAGCGTGCCGTAGCGCCTGTTGTTGTCGAGGTCGCGCACATAGGGCGCGCCGTACATCGGCACGAAGATGGAGTTGTTGCCGCCTACCCGCACCGTCCGCTGCGGATTCCTCGCATTGAGCGTAAACTCTGACGGGACCTTCGATACCAGTTCCATCAGCAGGGCACGGTCGATCCGGACGCGCGTATCGGAAACATCGGCTCCGGCGGCCTTCCACAGGGCGATCGCCTCATCGTCGCGGAATTCGCAGCCCACCTCTTCGAGGATTAAAAGTGACTCCTGGTGGATCAGTTCCACCGCTTCATCCGGGACCATCTCATAAACAGGGATCTTGCGGACCAGGGTCGGAAAAGACGCCATGGGAATTCCGCGCAGTGTCTTGCGCCCCACGCGGCCACCCGCTCGACGGTTGGCAGGTTCGGTTATTTCAGCGGCCGGTGCGTTCATGAAACTCGATCCTCCTAGAGGCCTTCAATCTAGAGAGACAAAATGCAGCTGTGACGCTGGAAAATCCTGATCGCTTGTATAAGTTGAGCTTATGCGAAGCCTGCGCCATCTACTGCCCTCCGCCGGCAGCCTGATTGTTTTCGAAGCCGCCGGCCGGCTGTCAAGTTTTACCGCCGCCGGGC
>NZ_JBFUGJ010000467.1:0-3780 GCF_056402975.1 Mesorhizobium sp. P3_A9
GACCTGGCGATCGTGCTGATCGATGCGCGGCAAGGGGTGCTGCGCCAGACCCGGCGCCATTCGATCATCGCCTCGCTGCTCGGCATCCGCCATGTCGTGCTGGCCGTCAACAAGATCGATCTCGTCGATTTCGACCAGGCGGTTTTCGATCGGATCGTCGAAGACTACGGGCAATTCTCGCGCGATCTCGGCTTCCAGACCATCGTGCCGATCCCGATGTCGGCCCGTTATGGCGACAATGTCAGCCGCCGATCGGAAAGCATGGAATGGTATTCCGGCCCGACGCTGATCGAGCATCTCGAAACCGTGTCGGTCGACGAAGCGATGGTTGAACTGCCGTTCCGTTTCCCGGTCCAGTATGTCAATCGCCCCAATCTCGACTTTCGCGGCTTTGCCGGCACGATCGCGTCCGGCTCGGTTGCGCCTGGCGACGAGGTCGTTGTCGCCAAGTCCGGCAAATCCTCGCGCGTCAAGCGGATCGTCTCGTATGGCGGCGACCTCACGCAGGCGGCCGCGGGCCAGGCTGTTACACTCGTTCTTGATGACGAGGTCGAGATCTCACGCGGCAACATGCTGGTTTCGCCGGCCGCACGGCCGCAGGTCGCAGACCAGTTCGCCGCCAACATCGTCTGGTTCGACGAACATGCGCTGCTGCCCGGCCGCTCCTACATCCTGCGCACCGAGACCGACCAGACCAGCGCCACTGTCACCGACCTGAAATACCGGATCAATGTCAACAACTTTGCCCATGAAGCGGCCAAGTCGCTTGAAATGAACGAAGTCGGCATCTGCAACATCTCGACGCGGGCGCCGATCGCCTTCGATCCCTTCGCCGAAAACCGCACCACCGGCGCCTTCATCCTGATCGACCGCATCTCAAACGCCACGGTCGGCGCCGGCATGATCGTGCACTCGCTGCGCCGCGCCGAAAACATCCACTGGCAATCGCTCGATGTCGGCAAGCGCGTCCGCGCCGACATGAAGAACCAGCGGCCCGCCATATTCTGGCTCACCGGGCTGTCGGGCTCCGGCAAGTCGACCATCGCCAACCTGTTCGAAAAGAAGCTGTTCGCCACCGGCCACCATACTTATATCCTGGACGGCGACAACGTCCGTCACGGCCTCAACCGCGATCTCGGTTTCACCGACGCCGATCGCGTCGAGAACATCCGCCGCGTCGCCGAAGTGGCGCGCTTGATGGCCGATGCCGGGTTGATCGTCATTGTTTCGTTCATTTCGCCGTTCAGCGCCGAGCGGCGCATGGCGCGCGAATTGATGGCCGACGGCGAATTCATCGAGGTGTTCGTCGATACGCCCTTCCAGGAATGCGCCAGGCGCGATCCGAAGGGCCTCTATGCGCGCGCACTGAATGGCGAGATCAAGAACTTCACCGGCGTCGATTCTCCCTACGAAGCGCCGGAAAACCCGGAAATCCATCTCAAGACACTCGGCAAATCGGCCGAAGAGATGGTAGACGCCCTGGAACACTGGCTGAACGAGCGCGACATTGCCGAAGACCAACACGACAGCGGCGGCGGCGTCTGACGACAGGCCGATGCTCGAAATCTTCGAGCCGCTGGCTCTGGCGGCCGGACGCGAGGTGATGCGAGTGTTCCACGCCGGCTGTGCGGTCGACCGCGGGAGAAGCCGGGTGTCAGGGCTCTTACTGATGCAATCGTTGTGGCCGTTCTAGGCAACCTCAATGCCACATTCTCTCCCTGAGTCATCTGAAAAACCTGTTCCCAGCGATTGTCCGGCGGACTCTAGCGGCAGCCCATTGTCCTCTTATCGTGGTCCCGACATGGCAACTGCAGACGATGTCGTGCAATTCCCAGTCCGACAGTTCGAAGAAGCGCTTTGCTTCCACATAGGTGGCATCCTTCAGGCCGACCGCACGCAGTACCGGATCCTCGAAGGCCACTGTAATTGGCGAGCCCTCACTGCGTGCTGGGTCGCGGGCTTGCCCTTTCAGATGCTCAGTGCCAGTCCRCGCTCCCAGGCGTCGCTCGGGATGTTCGTCTAGCAACTTTGCCCAGCGCTCGATGCGCTGTTGCCGGGTCATGATCGGGTATGTCGACAAGGGTTCCACTTCTGCGATTGTCCGCAGTTGGCTTAGGGTTTGGTGTTTCATGGTCGGCTCCTCTTGATCGAAGGTCCCTTCGCACCAGGACGCGCTGACAAGGCCGGGTAGGCGGCTGCTCGACGGACAATCGCGATTGCCAAATTTTGACTAGTACTGCCCATTGCTCCGCCGCCGCCGACACTCGAACAGACCCACGTCCCACCCCAAAAAGGGCGGGTTCTTTCCTGCCACTGGCGTCATCATGGAGAGGCAATTCGTCTAGCTAGAGCGCCGGAACAATTCGTCATCAATCCGGTTTTCCTCCTACGCCTGTTCCAACCGAAGGAGGCAACGATGAGTTGGGATCAAATCAAGGGGAAATGGATGCAGTTCAAAAGCAAAGCCAAGGAGCAATGGGCGATGTCACCGACGATGATCGAGACCAACTCCTGGGACGGATTCAGGAGGGGTATGGGATTGCCAAAGAAGAAGCAGAGCGGCAGATAAACGAATGGTCTAAAAGGGTCTGACAAGGTCCCAATTGGCCGAGGATCCGTGCAACTGCCGCTTCACGCCAATGCACGGCTTCCACGAATCTATTCGCAGGCAGGGCTCCTCGCGCGCCGCATCAGCGCCTCCCTCGATACTCACGGTCCGAACTACTTATGCACCGTTGCGACCTGGGAACCGTTTGAGCGCAAACAAGCCCACATAGCGAAACCCGCCACCGGCAACTAGATGGGCGCCATCCGCCGCCATTTCTGATCGCTGTCGGTGACGCGCTCGCGCTTCGTTGTGCCATGTGCGATCGCATGAGCGATCAAACGACGAACACGTCGTGGAAGGTCAGGGCCGCCCCGGGCTCTAGGTGGGCGATTTCCACTTGGGGGATCGATTTCGAGCCATCGGGGTCATAATACAGAATGCCCGTGGTCCGGTTGTAGAGCAGGTAATCGTTGTGGCTGGTGGCGTGTTCGCGCAACTCGAAATACGACGAGTTCACCTGCGTCGGGCTGGACAAGGAACCGGTGCCGAGCTTGGTGAAGACGGCGTTGTCGAGATAAAGCGAGTCATCGGCCGCATGGAAGTCGGTTAGTCTATCGACATTGCCAGGCCCATAGGCCGTGTCAAACACGAAGGTGTCCTTGCCGGCGCCACCGGTCAGCACGTCGTTGCCACCCAGGCCCCGCAGTGTATCGTTGCCAGCCAGGGCATCATAGCTATCGGCCGCGCCAGTGCCGACAAACGTATCGTTCCCGGTCGTTCCGTGGGTCGGGTCGGTCGGCGGTGGCGGAGGTGACGGGTCGGTCCCGTCATGGGTTGCGTGCCAGACCGCCTTGGCGTTGGCCCAGTAATCGCGGGCCACCTGGCCTTGAAGGACCGTCCAGCCGGCGGGCGGCATTGGATAAGTCGACGGCAGCGGCGTGTCAGAGAGGTTGAGATAGTAATTGCCGTGCGACTCGACCGTCTTGTCCCAGGCCCGCTGCAACCGCTCCAAGCCGTTGTGGTGAACGTCTGTGATCGCCACGACGCAGTCGATAAAGTGCAGGCTGGGCACGATATCGTCAGGGCCTGTGCCCTTGTCGAGTTTGAATGGCGAACCGTGGGTCATCTCGCCTTTGCGAAGGTACTCTCCCATGCCCAGAAGCATGCCATCCATGACGACCGTGTTGTCAGACCCATCCACGTCACCGTCGCCAAGGCTCACTCCGGAAAAC
>NZ_JBFUGJ010000468.1:0-3762 GCF_056402975.1 Mesorhizobium sp. P3_A9
TCCTTGGTGCGSGCGCGCTCGCCRAAGATCTCSAGGATCAGCCCGGTGCGGTCSAGCACCTTGGCGTTCAWYTCYTTTTCGAGATTGCGCTGCTGCACTGGCGTCAGCGGATGATCGACGATGACCAGTTCCGCATGACCCTCTTTGACGATCTCGGCGAACTCCTCGACCTTGCCGCTGCCGAGCAAGGTCGCCGGCCGCGGGTCGTTGACGGTCACCACCGCCGTATGGATCRGATCAAGGTTGATGGCGCGSGCAAGGCCGACSGCYTCGTCGYGGCGYGCSTCRGCYGAWCGCGTCAGCCGCGGRCGGTTCGTWTCGTCGTCGCCGCGCGGCTGGCGGGTAAGCACAGGCACAATGACGACAGCCCGGGTCGGACCCTTGGCTTGCGTCCCGGGATGATGCGCTGGTTTTCCGCGAACGGTGGCGTCCGCGTCCTTCTCACGTGCCAATCAGGCGCCCTGGCTTTCCTCGCCATCGAACATCTGAACCGGCTGGCTCGGCATGATCGTGGAAATGGCGTGCTTGTAGACGAGCTGGGAGTGACCGTCGCGGCGCAGCAGCACACAGAAATTGTCGAACGAAGTGACGACGCCGGTCAGCTTCACGCCGTTGATGAGAAAGATGGTGAGCGGGTTCTTGCTCTTGCGAACTGAATTCAGGAACAGGTCCTGAAGGTTTTGCGATCGTTCCGCCATTGTTCTTGTCTTTCGCCGATCCCCTTCGGTTTGCAAGCCAATGCGCCAAATTGTCGGGCACATGTCAAGCACGCAAACACCGTCTTGTCGTCAGTAACGACAAGCAGAACGAGATATATTGATGTTCATTCCACCTGAGCGGTTATCAGGCTGGACTTTTTTCCGCAATGTCAAAAAAGGCCTGCCGCAACGAAAGTGTCACAGAGCCGGGGTGGCCGTTGGCGACCGGATCGCCGTCAATGGCCACGACAGGCATGGCAATCGTCGTCGCGGAGCTGATGAACGCCTCGCGCGCCGCCTTGGCCTCGGCGACGGAAAAACCGCGCTCTTCGATCTTCAGGCCGAGCTTTGCCGCCACTTCGAACATGGTCGTGCGGGTGATGCCGCGCAGGATGCCGTGCTCGGCAGGCCTCGTAACCAGGACGCCGTCCCGGGTGACGATCCAGGCGTTGGACGAGCCACCTTCCTTGACGTTGCCGTCGGTGTCGACGAACCATGCCTCCTGGGCACCGGCTTCCTTGGCTTTCTGCTTGGCCAGTACATTGGGCAGCAGTCCGACAGTCTTGATGTCGACGCGGTCCCAACGGTTCTCGGGCACGGTGATGACCGCTATGCCGGTCTCGGACCGCTTTGCTCCAGCCGCCGGATCAGCCTTCTTGGCCGTGACCACCAAGGAGGGCTTGGTGTCCGCCGACGGGAAAACAAAATCGCGGCTGGCGACGCCGCGCGTCACCTGGACATAGACCAGACCGTTGGCGACATGGTTGCGGTTGACCACTTCGCGCAGAATGAGCGGCAGCACGTTGCGCGCGACCGGCCAGGCGATCGACAGTTCGGTGAGCGAGCGGTTCAGCCGGGCAAGATGGCGCGGCATGTCGACGATGAAGCCTCGCGCCACCTCGCAGACCTCATAGACACCGTCGGCAAATTGATAGCCGCGATCCTCGATATGCACGGAAGCGTCCGCGTGGACGACGTAGCGCCCGTTCACATAGGCAATGCGCGGCATGGGTGATCCCTCAGAAAAGTCCCGGCTTTCTTATGCGATTCCGCCGCACCCGTAACCGACAATTGCGTAGGCCACGGCCAGGCTGACTTTGTGTGCGTCAGACGCCCAGCGACTTSAGCTTGCGGTGMARGGCGGAACGCTCCATGCCGATGAACTCGGCSGTYTTCGAGATGTTGCCGCCAAASCGGTTGATCTGGGCGATCAGATAGTCCTTCTCGAACTGTTCACGCGCTTCTCGCAACGGCAGCGCCATGATGTGCTGGTCGGACTGGTTCGGCGTGCGCGGCATGACATCGCCGATCTCGGACGGCAGAAGGTCCGCGGTTATCGGCGCATCGACGTCGTCGCCACGCGCCAGGATCATCAGGCGCTCGACATTGTTGCGCAACTGGCGGACGTTGCCCGGCCAGTTGTGCGCCTGCAGCACGGCCAGCGCGTCGTCGCCGATGCGGCGCGGCTTGATGCCGGCCTGGCGGGCGATCTGCTTCATGAAGTTGTCGACGAGATAGGGAATATCCTCGCGCCGCTCGGCCAGCCCCGGCACCATCACCGGAACCACCGCCAGGCGATGATAGAGATCCTCGCGGAAACGCCCGTCGGCAATCATCGCTTCCAGGTTCTGCGAGGTCGAGGAGATGATGCGGACATCGACCTTGACCCGCTTGGTGCCCCCTACCCGCTCGAACTGCTGCTCGACCAGCACGCGCAGGATCTTATTCTGCGTCTCACGCGGCATATCGGCCACTTCGTCGATGTAGAGGATACCGCGATGGGCTTCTTCCAGCGCACCGACCTTGCGCTCGACACCATTCGATTCGGTGCCGAACAGCTCGATTTCCATGCGCTCGGGGGTGATGTTGGCGGCACTCAGCGTCACGAACGGCGCGCCCTTGCGGGCCGACAGCGTGTGGATGGCGCGCGCCGCCAGTTCCTTGCCGGATCCCGATGGGCCGATGATCATGACACGGCTGTTGGTCGGCGCGACGCGCTCTATGGTCTGGCGCAGCTGGCTCATCGCCGACGACATGCCGATGAGATCGAAGGTCTCGCCGCTCCGCAGCTTGAGGTCGGAAACCTCGCGCCGCAATTTCGAGGTTTCCAGCGCACGCTCGGCAATGAGGATCAGCCTGTCGGCCTTGAACGGCTTCTCGATGAAATCATAGGCGCCACGACGGATGGCCGAGACCGCCGTTTCGATGTTGCCGTGGCCGGAGATCATCACCACCGGCAGCGTGGGATGCATGGTCTTGATCTCGTCGAGCAGCGCCAGGCCGTCCAGGCGCGAGCCCTGCAGCCAGATATCGAGGAAAATCAACCTCGGCGCACGATCAGCTATAGCAGCGAGCGCGCTGTCGGCATCGAATGCCGTACGGGTTTCATGACCTTCATCGCTCAGGATGCCCGCGACGAGCTCACGGATGTCTTCCTCGTCATCGACGATGAGAATATCAGACGCCATTACCGACCTTTTCAGTTTCTCTTTCGTTTTCCGTCTTGGCTTCACCGCGCAACGGCGTGGCAGCCACAGGCGGCAGGATGATACTGATCATCGCGCCACGCCCGTTGTGGAAATCCGCAGGGGCATCATGAAGTTCCAGCCTGCCACCATGGTCCTCCACGATCTTCTTTACGATAGCGAGACCAAGCCCGGTGCCCTTCTCGCGTGTGGTCATATAGGGCTCGAGCAGCCGTTGGCGATTCTCGCGCGGCAGGCCTTTGCCATTGTCGATGACGTCGATTCGAATCGCGCCATTCTGGCGCCCGGCTTGAATCCGGATTATGCCGTGCGAACCGTCCTTCTGTTCCAGTCCGTCGATCGCTTCGGCGGCGTTCTTGATCACATTGCCAAATGCCTGCGCCATCAGGCGGCTGTCGAACGTGCCCTTGAGCGGCTCGTTGCCGAACACACGTTCGAAGCCAATGTCGGCGCGGCTGACTTCGACCAGGAATGAGGCCTCGCGCAGCGATTCGCGCAGATCGATGGCCTTCATCTCGGGCTTCGGCATCCGCGCGAAGGCGGAGAATTCGTCGACCATGCGGCCGATGTCCTCGACC
>NZ_JBFUGJ010000469.1:0-3757 GCF_056402975.1 Mesorhizobium sp. P3_A9
GGGTGAATTTGCGATAGGCTGGCGGGACAGCACCCCCCTCTGSCCTGCCGGSCATCTCCCCCGCAAGGGGGGAGATTGGCAGTTCATGCGTTGCACCAGCTTTGAGACGTTGGAGATTGGCGAAGGCCGAAGCGACATCCGATCTCCCCCCTTGCGGGGGAGATGGCCGGCAGGCCAGAGGGGGGTGCTGTCCCGCCAGCCTATCGCAAATTCACCCCAGCAAAGTCCTCTGCCTCTTGCTCCCACCAAGCTTGCGCCAATTGTTGAAGCGGTGCGTGGCGGCGGCAAACGAGATCTTCATCTGCTGGGCGACGGAATAGCGCGACTTGCCGTCGTCGAACATGCGGTAGCAGCACTCTACGCCTTCCTCGGTCAGCTTGCCGTCCGGCGCCTTGTTGTGCGGGTTGGCGGGGTCGAATTTCTCGACCTGCTGCTCGACCAGGCCCTTGAGGCGCTGCAGGTCGGCCTCAATGCTGGCAATGAGGTCGAGAACGGGTTTTGGGTCATAGCCGTGCGGGGGCTGTTTTGCCGTCATCTACGGATTCCTTTCTCTCGGGGTTGGCCCATATATAGGTGAACATTCGCTGATAATGAAGGGTACCCCTCGCGCGCTGGCTTCAACAATTCTTGACCCACGACCTCAGCGCGGTTGACCCGGGCCATGCTAGATCCTAGTTTAGAACTATTCTAAACTAGGGTGATTTCCTCATGCTTTCCCGCGTTTTCGGCTTCGGCCGCCGCCCCTTCGAATCGCTCTCCGAACAGGAGATCCTGGCGCTGGCCATTTCATCCGAGGAAGATGACGGTCGCATCTACCGGGCCTATGCCGACGGGCTGGCAGAGAGCTTTCCGCAATCGGCAAAAGTGTTCGAGGAGATGGCCGAGGAAGAGGACGGCCATCGCGACGCGCTGATCGAGCTCTTCCGCAAGCGGTTCGGCGAGCGCATCCCATTGATTCGGCGCGAGCATGTGAAGGGTTATTATGAACGCAAGCCCGACTGGCTAGTCAGGCCACTCGGCATCGATTCCGTGCGCCGCCAGGCCGAAGCGATGGAGCAACAGGCCTACCGTTTCTATGTCGAAGCGGCCAAGCGCACCACCGATGCCTCGACCCGGAAACTGCTCGACGACCTGGCGGCGGCCGAGCAGGGGCACGAGAACTCGGCGCATCAGCTGCAGCAGAAACATGTTCCGGGCGCGGTCAAGGACGAGGAAGCCAGCGCCGAGCAGCGCCAGTTTATCCTCACCTATGTGCAGCCGGGCCTGGCCGGGCTGATGGACGGTTCGGTGTCGACGCTGGCGCCGATCTTTGCCGCCGCCTTTGCCACGCACGATACCTGGCAGACGCTGCTGGTCGGTCTAGCCGCCTCGATCGGCGCTGGCATTTCGATGGGCTTCACCGAAGTCGCCTCCGACGACGGCAAATTGTCGGGCCGCGGCTCACCGATCAAGCGCGGCCTGACCGTCGGCATCATGACGACGCTCGGCGGTCTCGGTCACGCACTGCCCTATATCATCCCAAGCTTCTGGACAGCGACCGCCGTTGCCGCCGTGGTGGTGTTCTTCGAACTGTGGGCGATCGCCTTCGTCCAGAACCGCTACATGCAGACCCCGTTCCTGCGCGCCGCCTTTCAGGTGGTGCTGGGCGGCGCGCTGGTATTCGCGGCCGGCGTACTGATCGGGAATGCGTGAGCGCTTCTTGCCTTCTCCCCTTGTGGGGTGAGCAGCCGGTTCGCGTAAGCGAATTCATCGTGCCAGTGGCACGATGAAAGGCCGGCGAACGCCGGGACGCTGCGAAGCAGCGGGGTACCCGGCAGGGTGGATCGACTACCACGCCCGGCCCTTCGCAGGCTCAGGGCGTTCGAAGCTCGAAAAGCCAAGCAATTGGCTTTTCGTTCGCTGCGCGAACTGCTCCTCACCCCACAAGGAGGGAAGGAAGAGGAGCTACCCATTCACCGACCGGCTATCGCTGGGCGCCTCATCCCTCTCCGCCAGCCCATAATCCCTCACCACATGCGCAATCCGCAGTCGATAGCCGGCAAAGATACCGCCACGACCGGCCTGCTGCGCTTGCCTGTGTTCTTCCGTATTCCGCCAGGCCTTGACCGCCTCCTCGTCGCGCCAGAACGACAGCGACAGGATGCGGTTCGGGTCGACCAGGCTCTGAAAACGTTCGATCGAGATGAAGCCGTCAATGCCGTCGAGCAAGGGACGCAGATTGGCGGCGATGGCGAGATAGGCATCGCGTTTGCCCTCCGCCGGTTCGACCTCGAAGATGACGGCGATCACGGCAGCACCAGTTTCGCGTGTGGTCCGGAGACGTGTTTCAGGAACATGCGGTCCTCCTTGAGGATGAATCGCTCACGCTTGGCGAACTCATAGTTTGCCTTGCCGGCGGGATCGGCGGCAAGCCGCGCGCGATAGGCTTCATAGGCCGCCAGGCTCTCGATGTTGTAGGCGGCGTAGGCCGTCGTCGCCGAGCCCTCATGCGGGGCATAGTAGCCGATCAGATCGGCGCCGCAGCGCGGGATGGCCTGGCCCCAGTTGCGGGCATACTCCTCGAAGGCAGCCTTGCCGAACGGGTCGATCTCGTAGCGGATGAAGCAGGTGATGGTCATGGTCGTCTCCTTGAGGGCTGTGGTTTCACGTCGATAGTTCGAGGGGCGTCGAAACGTTGTGCCGCCCGATCTGCTAGGCAATTCCCTTGCAGGTCATGCCTGCCAGAAAGACTTTGCGCATTCGCGGCGCACATCTTCCGGCGTCAGGCCAAGGTCGCGCAGCAGGTGGTCGTCGATCTCCGAGAGGTCGCGGCGTTGCAGATGGCGGTCATACCAGCGGGCCAGCAACCGTGAGCGGACCCAGGCGATGAACGGGAACGATCGGCGGCCGGGGAACGGTGCGGAGGTGAATGTGGTTCTTGCGGTCATCATCGTCTCCTTGATCAGATCGGAGAATAATGGTTATCTGACAAGAATGCTTCGATGAGGAACGAACTATGCGTGAAGGACCTGACATCGCCCGCATCGCCAGCCTGGTCGGCGATCCGGCGCGCGCCAACATGCTGAACGCACTGATGGGCGGCACGGCGCTGACGGCGAGTGAACTGGCGCTGGAAGCCGGCGTGTCGCTGCCCACTGCCTCCTCGCATCTGTCGAAACTGATGGAGGGCGGGCTGCTGACCCTGGCCAGCCAGGGCCGCCATCGCTACTACGGCCTCGCCGGGCCGCAGGTGGCCGGCATGATCGAGGCCATTACCGGCGTCGCGGAAGCGGTTGGCCCCAAGCGCGTGCGGCCAGGTCCGCGCGACGGCGCCATGCGCGTGGCGCGTGTCTGCTACGACCACCTCGCCGGTGAGCAGGCCGTGGCGATGCTCGATCGCCTTGTCGATAAAAACATCCTGGTCCGCGACGACCAGGAGATCAGGCTCGGGCCGTCCGCGGCATCGCATTTCGCCGCCATCGGCATCGATGTCTACACCAAGCCGCGCCGGCCGGTCTGCCGTGCCTGCCTCGACTGGAGCGTGCGCCGCTCGCACCTCGCCGGCACGCTGGGCGCCGCCATCCTCGACAAGATTCTGTTGGAGAAGTGGGCACGCCGCGAAAAGGACAGCCGCGCGGTGGTGTTTTCGCCACCGGGCAAGCAGGCGTTCGAGAGGGTGTTTTTGAGCTGAGGTTTCGCCGTCGACAGTGGAGAGAGGTCAGCGGGACAGCACCCCCCTCTGCCCTGCCGGGCATCTCCCCCGCAAGGGGGGAGATTA
>NZ_JBFUGJ010000470.1:0-3718 GCF_056402975.1 Mesorhizobium sp. P3_A9
GTCACCATGCGACACCTCCCCCTCCCATCCTCTCAGATTAAAGGTGTTGCGACGACCGGTTGAACCCACCGCCTGATTTCGGTCATTGACGTAGTCTCTGCCACAGCCTCAAGCTGACATCGCGCGCGATAGCGCTTGCAATCTTATTTGCTGGCGAACGACAACAAACCAAAGGGAGGACGGATGGATGCCCAAGGCCAAAGGTGAGAGCGCTCTCAACCAGGAGCGCGGCAAAACAGAGAAGCTCCTCAAAAAGGTGGGATACACGGCCTTGAAGGAGGCCGGCTTAAAATCCAAGCGACCCGACCTCCCAAACCTCAAGATTGAAAAGCGAGGGAAGTAGCGCTGCCACTCGCGTACTGACCTGCCCGCAAACCTACGGAAGCAGTAGCCATTCTCTCGTTTTGAGGAGTTGCCTGCAAATTAGATTTCTCGGGGTGCGCGGTGCGCGAAGATCAGCGCTCACGAGCAAAAACTGTTTACTTTCGGTTTCAAAACTCCGGACAGCTATGCGCCTCATATCGGACCTTCAGCTCAGATTTGCGGCGGCACAAATCCGGACGTTGTCGCCATCGTGGCAGAGCGTCCACGTGCGATTTCCGGCGCTGCAAGCGGGCCTTTGGGACACGCGCCTATTCAGGCTGCCATGCAGAGACATTGAAGACTGTCCGCGACGCAGCTTGTAGTCGATGATGCCTTCAGAGTTGTGACCAACCCCCGTCGACCGGAATCTCAAGACCGGTCGTGAAGGTCGCGTCGAACGCGAGGAAGAGGACGGCCTTCGCAATCTCCTCTGAAGTGCCGAAGCGCTTCATCGGGATGATGCCGATTGTGTGCCCCTTCACGTGGGCCCGCATCTCCTCCGTGGGAAACACCTTGTCGAGGATGCCAGTGTCGATGGGACCGGGCGACACCGCATTGACGCGGATGTCCTGGGAAAGAAGCTCCACGGCAAGCACCCGGGTGAACGATCGCAGCGCAGCCTTGGCGGCTCCGTAGGTCGCCTGCCCGGGCAGTCCCTTGACGTTGGCGACAGAGGTCGTGAAGACGACTGAGCCGCCCCGATTGATCCGCGGCGCGAGCTTCTGGACCGCGAAAAACGGTCCCTTGGCGTTGAGGTTGAACATCTCGTCGTAGATGGCCTCTGTTACGCCCGCGAAAGGCGTTGGAGTGCTGAAACCGGCGTTGACGAAAAGCAGGTCGATGGTGCCCAACTCGGTCTTCACCTGAGCGGCGAGGGCGTCGATGTCGGTCAACGACCGCGCGTCGCTCGAAACCACGATGGCGTCTTTCCCAAGCTCTTTCCGTGCTGATTCAAGACCCGCCTGCGAGCGACCCGTCACCAGAACCCGCGCGCCGCCCTCGAGGAGCCTCTTCGCTGTCACAAGCCCCATGCCGCTCGTGCCGCCGATAATCGCTACTTTTTTATCTTGGTATCGTTCCATGCGTACTCTCCCTGCGACGCCAAGCGTCGTCAATATATTTTTGAACTGCTTTGTATGATAATACGGCGCAAAGACCACGGTCAAGAAAGTTTTGAACTATTTAGTACAAAACCTTTTTAGGGTCCTGTGGGCGCAAGGGTGCTTGGTTGGACAAGTCGACGCGGGAAACCTTGACGACGGCGAGCCACGCAGCTTCCTGGCTGGCGCGATCGTGGAGGTGTGGTTGTCGCTGCACCTCCATTGGGCCCGAGAACTTCCCTTGAGCCGAGGCGAAGAATTGCCCTGAAACGTCGGTTCCGAACTCTGACGCCTGGAGGTATCGATCGGCCGCGACCTCCGGCGCCTGATTCATGCCGGGAATGAGGTTCACGATCGGAATCATCAGATACCTCACCAAGAAGCCAGCGTTTCGCGCCACGTTGGTGGCGTTCGACGCACCGGGCGAGACAGCGTAGACGGCCATGCCGGAGGGTAGCCTGCGCGCCAGCGCCGCGACCCACCAAGCGATGATGAGCTTCGCGTCGGCATACGCATTGTTGGGCGAATACTTCACGTTCGGACCGTTGCGAATCAGGGCTTCAACAGCGGCGGTTCGGTTACCTTGGAAACTTTTGGCCGCGAAGGCTGGCAGGTCGGTGTACTTGAACATGGGAACGCCCCCGCGGGCAGGCTCCGCACTGGTGATAACGATCCGCGCGTCGGGGCTGAGAAGAGCGGCGCGAAGCAATCCGACAGTCAGTTGATGATGGCCTATCAGCGGAGCCTCAGAAGCCTCAATGCCGGCGGCCGTGATCACGCGCTTCTTACCTGGGACCATCCCGGCATTGAGCAGCAGGAAATCGATCGCCTGACCTTGATTGACCAGCTGGGCGAGCGCGGACTGGACGCTGGCCGGTGTGTCCAACTCCAGCTCCATCGGCGTGAAGATTGATCGTTTGGTTTCCGCAGCGAGTTTGGCGGCTGCTTCCTTGGCCCCAGCCAGGCTGCGTCCGGTGATGATGACCTCGCTCCAGCCCTCTTCGGCAAGAGAGCGGGCTGCTGCATAACCGAGCCCGGAGGTTGCGCCAGTGACGAGTACGATCGAATGTTTCATGGGCGGCTCCTTGGTGAAGGTTAAGGTCGAAGGAGTCCCCGGGTTCGGGGCCGCCTTGTCATTTTTGAACTATTCGATTATATATTGGTGTAAAGACAGTGGTCAAGGAATTTAGAACTAAATGTTTCAAAATGCTGATAGGCCTCGTGGACGCCCACGTAGCTTCGACGAGAGGGACGCGCTGGAAAAGGCGACCCGGGTATTCCGGTCGAAAGGCTACGACGGAGTGACCATTGACGACCTCGTCGCAGGCATGGGTGTGGGACGGCCAAGCCTGTATTCCGTCTTCGGGGACAAGCGGGCGATATTCCTGCGCGCCCTTCGGGCCTATGCCGAAGCGAAGGGCGCCCGCGCTGCGCAGGCGCTCTTCTCGCCGACGACCCTTCGCGATTCGCTCGCCGGCTTCCTAAGGCACGCCGTAGAAAGTGCGACGGAGGAAGGACAAGCGCCGGGGTGTCTTCTGCTGTGCGTTGCGCCGCTCGTGGACGATGCCGAGGTCCGGCAGTTCCTCAAGGACACCGTAGCTGGCGGCATGGCGCTGGTGGAACGGCGATTCTACGACGCAATCAGCACGGCAGAGGTACCGTCTGACTTTCCGGTATCCGCGCGTGCGAGCCAGGTCCTCGACCTGTCGCGCGGTCTGACGATGCGTGCGCAGATGGGCATGCCGCGCAAGATGCTGCTCAAGGACGCAGAGGAAGCGGCCGACTTGGCCCTACTGCCGAGGCGGTGAAATGCGACGACAGAAGGTTGATGTGGCGCTTCATGCCTAAGCGCACCGTCGGCGCCTTGTCACTCTTGGCGTCCTTTTAGTCCCCGGGGTCACTCGTGCCAGCGCCGAGCCGGAGCACTCTCCGGCGGACAGGGACGCCAGGGCGGTCACAGCGCCAGCGCCGCAGCGACCCGTTCCTGGAAATACTGCACTCCCCGCTCATGCCGCCCCGAGAGCGGGCCGGAGCTATAGGCCCCTGCGGCATAGTTTCGATKCGTATCGGCGCAGATGGTATAGTCCTCGCGTACCACGGCCAGGGTGCCTTGCACAGATTTCGCCCTGCTCTCGGATGCTTCAGCAGAGGTGTCGGCAAAGAAGAAATGGTAGTGCTGGTCTGTGTGATGCGGTGAGGTCGGGTTGATTCGGCTAACGTTCATGCCGCCATCGAAAAGCGACAGCGTCCAGTTC
>NZ_JBFUGJ010000471.1:0-3713 GCF_056402975.1 Mesorhizobium sp. P3_A9
CTGCTCGCTGACTTCCTCGATGGCGCCGAAATGGCCGTAGCCGGCATTGTTGATGACGACGTCGAGCCGGCCAAAGCGCTTGTGCGCCTCGGCGACAGCTGCATCGACGTCTTTCTTGTCGGTGACGTCGAGCTTTATCGCGGCGATGTTGTCGCCATATTTCGCGACGAGATCGGCGAGCGTGCCGGCGTCACGGGCGGTCGCGGCAACGCGGTCGCCACGCGCCAATGCGGCCTCGGCCCAGACGCGGCCAAAGCCCTTCGACGATCCGGTGATGAACCAAACCTTTGATGTCATGATGTGGAATCCTTGCCCCTGCGGGCGCAATTTGTAGTGAAAGCGGAGGCTTCTCCGCTTTCGGGCATATACGGTCTATCCCCTGATTTTCCAGAGGCGAGGGGAAATCTTTTTGAACAAGACGCCCCTTGATCAGGGATAATTCACCGGAGACGACCACGCCGGGTGATCATGCTTTTGCCAGTACAGCGCCATCAGCCGGCTGGTGATCGGCCCGACCTTGCCGTCGGCGATCGCCACGCCATCGATCTGCGTCACCGGCATGATGCCGCCGGCGGTCGAGGTGATGAAGACCTCGTCAGCTGCCTTGAGCGCGGTGACGCTGACATCGAGTGCGGCGGCGACAAGACCTTCCTCGCTACAGAGATCGAAAACGGTGCGCCTTGTGATGCCGGGCAGCACGCCGATGGCCGGCGTCGACAATTTGCCTTCCTTGACGCAGAAGACGTTGAAGCCCGGGCCTTCGGCGACATTGCCGTTGAAATCGAGGATGAGCGCGGTCTCGGCGCCGCGGTCATAGGCGTCGTAGAGGCCGCGCACCAGATCGAGCCAATGGTAGTTCTTGATCGCCGGGTCGATCGAGGCCGGCGGGATGCGCACTCTGTCGCTGATGGCGACACGCAGGCCGCGCTGCAGCTGCTCGGCATTTGCGACCGAGCCGAACGGCACGGCGAAGGCCATGAAGCGGTTGATTGCCTGGCGTGGATCGCGGCTGAAGGTCGGCGAGGCGCCGCGCGTGCACAGCATTTCGACATAGGCGGCGCGATGACCCGAAAGTGCTGCGCAATTGTGCAGGATTTCGGTCACGCCATCTCTGTCGAACGGGATTGTCATGCGCAGCTTTTCCAGCCCGCCGAAGAAGCGATCGAGATGCAGATCGAGGCGGAAGAAGCGGCCGTTCCAGACATGCACCGTGTCGTAGGTGGCGTCGGAATGCAGGAATCCCCAATCGAGCACCGACACCTTGGCTTGCGACATCGGCAGGTACTGGCCGTCGAGGAAGGCGATGCCGTCGGGATAGGAATGCGGGTCGATATGGCGGTCGCTCACCGCTGGCAGCGGCTTTGAAGCCTGTGTTGCCGTCGTCTGGTCCATCGGGGCCTCCTCGCGCGCAGGGCGGGTCATCAGCCTATCGGCGCCGGACAGAAGTCATAGAGCCAGCCGTCCGGCGATGTTCGTCCTCCATGACGATGTAGCTGATACATTGGATTGGAGTTGCCTTATAATCCGATGGGGCAGAATGGGAGGGGGATATGGGCAGGTTTTGGGCCGTCATGGCGGCCACGATGATTTTCGCCGCCACGGGCGAAGCCAGCGCGCAATGCACGAAAGAAGGCGACGAACTCTGCCAAAATGGCCAGACCTATCGCTGCGAGAAGACCGGCAGCGAATTGACGCTGATCTTCCAGAACCTGCCTTGCGCGGTGAACGTGCCGGCGCAGACGTTTACCGGCACCTGGGTCGGCAGTGGCCACCAGAGCCCGGCGGGTGACGCCGGCGCCGACTGGTCGATCGCCATGACGATCAGGGATGACGCCGCGTCGATCGACTATCCGTCACTCGGCTGCGGCGGGTCGCTGTCGCAGACGTCGAGGGATGAGACGTCGGCGGAATTCCATGAGCGCATCACCTACGGCCAGGACAAGTGCATCGATGGCGGCGACATCACCGTCCGGTTTTTCAAGGGAAACCTGTCCTGGACCTGGGTCGGCCAGGCCGACGGTCAGCCCTATAACGCGATCGCTGTACTGACCCGGCAATAGCTGCCTCATTCCTCCTCGTCGTCGGCGTCGAGCAGGCGTGTCGCGCGCCAGCGGGTGAGCACCATGTTGGTCTGCTCGATGACGAAGAAACGCGCCGAGTCGCGGTCGTAGCCTTCGGCCAGCAGCTTTTCGTAGTCGGTATGCATGTGGCGGATATGGGCGATCGTCGCCAGCCACACCGCGATGCCAGGCGGCAATGTCTTCATATGCACCGCGCCGGCGTCGGTGCGGATCTTTTCCATGTCGGCATAGGGCGCCAGCGGCAGAAGGGCTGTCAGCGCCTTGGCGATGGCGCGGCGGCGGCCGGTCGGCGCTGTCATCGCTCGTCACGTCCTTCAATGGTCGCCTCGGCAATGGCATCGGTCGAGGCAAAGTAAGGCTTGATGTCGATGACCGGCGTGCCGTCGAGCACGTCGATGGCGTCGAGATCGATACGTCCGGTGGCGATGTCCAGTCCGACGAGCCTTGCCACATGCAGGCCGACCGGGTTCGGCCGGGCAGGGGATCGCAAGCCGAATACACCTTTCGCGTCAGCCGCATGGCGGGGTTTTTGCACAATCAGATTCCGCGGCGCGTGATGCAGCCAGGACAAGATGATGACATGGCTGGCGCACTCCAGTCCGCGCAGGCCATCCCGATAGGGCGCGTCGATGGTCAGCACCGCCAGCTGCCCGGTCTCGCGGGCCGTGCGCATATTCTTTGGGCAGCTCTCCCGCGTCACCCATGGCGAGGCGATGCGGCCGATGAAGACGACGCCAGCATCCGCCGTCATCGTTGCCGGATCCTGTTGCAGCCTCTGCTCGCCTTCGCGTGCCTCGAACATTTCGCGTGGCCCGCTCATTCTGCCCATCTCTGTGCTGGCGCCTGTCATTGTCCCGGAACCGCACCACATTTTTGGGTGGCACGCACCGGAAAATCACGCATGCGGCATTTTCTTGTCCGGAAGCGACATAGCGCTTGCAAGGTTTTTAAAATCGACATAAACATATGTTTATATCTTTTTCAAAGTGAATACGCTGAAAAGAGAATACGTAGATGCATGTCTCGCTCGACACCATGGTGGATACGTTAAAGGCGGCGGCCGAATCCAGCCGCTTGCGCATATTGGCACTGTTGTCGCGCGGCGACCTCACCGTTTCCGATCTTACCGAAATTCTCGGCCAGTCGCAGCCGCGCGTCTCGCGCCACCTGAAGCTGCTGCTCGAGGCCGGGCTGATCGGCCGTTACCAGGAAGGGTCATGGGCGTTTTTCCGGCTGTCGGATACCGATTCCGCGCGTGACTTCGTCATGGGGCTGGTTTCCAGCATTCGCGGCGCCGATCCACAGGTCGAGCGCGATCTCGAGCGGCTCGCCTCGGTCAAGCGCAAGCGTCAGGACCGGGCGACGGAGTACTTTTCCGTGAATGCGGCAAGCTGGGACCATATCCGCTCGCTGCACGTGCCGGACCGTGCCGTCGAGGCCGCGATGCTGAAGCTGGTCGGCAAGCGACCGTTCCAGTCAATGCTCGATCTCGGCACCGGGACGGGCCGGCTGTTGGAAATCTTCTCGCCGCTCTACCGGCGCGGCGTTGGCATCGACATGTCGCGCGAAATGCTGACCGTGGCGCGCGCCAATCTCGACAAGGCCGGCGTTTCCAATGCGCAGGTCCGGCAG
>NZ_JBFUGJ010000472.1:0-3699 GCF_056402975.1 Mesorhizobium sp. P3_A9
GGCCAGGGGATGATCGACGGCCAGGGGATGATCGACCGGGCAGACGAAATCAAGCGGCTCCTGGAACAGCTGCTCGAAGCTGAGTTGCGGCCGCTTGGTTGCAAGCACGCACAAGCCGACCTCCACCATGCCGTTTTCGACCGCCTCGACGATGGCGTTGGAATCGCTGTCGCGAACATGGATATCGAAGCGTTTGCCTTCGGCGCGTAGCTGGGCGATCGCCCGTGGCAGCAAGGTCACGGCAACGGAAGGCACGCTTGCGACGTCACAGCGGCCCTGCCGGTCGGCCGCGTAGCTGACGATGGCCAGGCAGGCGCGATCATAGTGGGCGATTATTGCCCGCCCCTCATCGAGCACGATGCGCCCCACGGCTGAAAGCGCGCCCTTGCGCTCGCTCTCAAACAGTGGCGCGCCAATGTCGTCCTCGAGCTGTTTGAGGGTCATCGACACGGCGGACGGCGTGCGGCCGATCTGATACGCCGCGGCGCGCACGCCACCGCTCTCGCAAACCGCGACGAAGCTGCGCATGCCGACAAGGCTGATGGTTTTGGTCACTGTTAAGCTTACCTGAACATTTGCACCAAAAATTGAGCTTGATTGAAGTTCACAACATTGGTTAGGTCGTTGTCAACCGAATTGATACAGGACAAACACGATGCTGAACGGACAGAACTTCGTTGCCGGCGAGTGGCGCGATGGCGCCGACTGGATCGAGGACAGCAATCCGTCGGACCTCACCGATAGTGTCGGGCGTTTTGCCCAAGCTGCATCGTCCGATGTTCACGACGCCGTAGCGGCGGCCCATGGTGCGCAGCGAGAATGGGCGGCAGCCGGGCTCGAAGCGAGAGCCGCGGTTCTGGATGCCATCGGCCGCGAATTGATGTCGCGCTCGAAGGAGCTTGGCGAACTGCTGTCCCGTGAGGAAGGCAAGATCCTGGCCGAGGGCGTCGGCGAGGTCTATCGCGCCGGGCAGTTCTTCACCTATTTCGCCGCCGAGGCGCTGCGCAATCTCGGCTCTTCGGCGGACTCTGTCAGGGCCGGCGTGGACGTCCTGACAGAGCGCGAGCCGCTCGGCGTCGTCGCGATCATATCGCCGTGGAATTTTCCCATCGCCACCGCGTCCTGGAAGATCGCGCCGGCACTGGCTTTCGGCAATGCCGTCGTCTGGAAGCCGGCCAGCATCACGCCAGCCAGCGCCTGGGCCTTGACCGAGATCATCAGCCGGCAGGCCATTCCAAAAGGCCTTTTCAACCTCGTCATGGGATCGGGATCGACGATCGGCCGCGAGCTCGCCGCCAATGCCGACATCCAGGGCTTGAGCTTCACCGGCTCCGGCGCCGTCGGCTCGAGCATCGCGGCATTGGCCGCGGCTCGCTTCGTGAAGCTTCAACTCGAAATGGGGTCGAAGAACCCGTTCGTGGTCATGGACGACGCAGACCTCGACCGCGCGGTCGACCTTGCCGTGAACGGCGCCTTTGGCGGTTCGGGCCAGAAATGCACGGCATCGTCGCGCCTGATCGTCCACAAGCCGGTGCATGATGCGTTTGTCGAGCAGTTCCTTGCAAGAACCAAGGCGCTGAAGGTCGGCCATGCCCTGGAAGCCGGTGTCCAGATGGGACCGGTCGTCAGCGCCGGGCAACTCGGCGCCAACCTCGACTATGTAGCGCTCGGCAAAAGCGAAGGCGCCGAGCTTGCAACAGGTGGCGAGGCGCTCCACCTGGCGCATCGGGGGCACTACATGGCGCCCGCCGTCTTCCTCAACGGGCGTTCGCGCATGCGCATCAATCAGGAAGAGATGTTCGCGCCGATCACCTGCGTCATCACCGCCAACGATCTCGACGAGGCGATCTTCCTTGCCAACGACACCCCTTACGGACTGACGGCGGGGATCGCCACGCGCTCATTGGCGCGCGCCACGAAGTTCCGCCATGCGTCGCGCTCGGGCTGCGTCATGGTCAACCTTGCGACCGCCGGCACGGACTATCATGTGCCGTTCGGCGGCATTCGTGCCTCCAGCTACGGCCCGCGTGAGCAAGGCCGTGCCGCGGTCGAGTTCTACACGCAGGTCAAGACGTCCTATATCCATGCGGGCGTACCCGAATGACCACCGATCAGCCCCAGGTGCTCATTGACGGGCTTCAATACTGCAACTGGTCGCGCGAGATCTTTCAACAGATGCGCCAGGGCGGCCTGACCGCGGTCCACGCCACTGTCGGTTACCATGAAGGTTTCCGCGAGACGGTACGCCACCTCGTCGATTGGCGCACACGCTTGCGCGACAACGAGGACCTCATCCTTTTGGCGCGCGACAGCGCCGACATCGAGCGCGCCCGCGCCACGAACCGCACGGCGATTTTCCTCGGCCTGCAGAACCCGATGCCGATCGAGGACGACATCGGCCTGATCGAAATGCTCTTCGATCTCGGCATCCGCTTCATGCAGCTCACCTACAACAACCAGTCGCTTTTGGGCTGCGGCTGGATGGAGAAGGAAGACAGCGGCATCACCCGCATGGGGCGCGAGGCGATTGCCGAAATGAACCGGCTCGGCATGATCATCGATCTGTCGCACGCAGGCGAGCGAACGACGCTGGAAGCAATCGCGCTGTCGCAAAAGCCGGTGGTCATCAGCCACGCCAATCCGCGTTGGCTCTGCGACAGCAACCGCAATGTTTCAAGGACCGTCATGCAAGCGCTGCGCGACAAGCAGGGACTGCTCGGCCTTTCGCTCTACCCGTTGCATCTTCAGCAGGGCTCGGAGACGACGCTTCGGCAATTCGGCGAAATGGCCTCAGCAGCAGCCGAGATCATGGGAGCGGAGCAACTCGGCATTGGCTCGGATCTTTGCCAGGACCAGCCCGACAGCATCGTGCGCTGGATGCGCGAGGGCCGCTGGACCCGCCAGGCGATCAGGGCCGCGAGCTTTCCGCCTCAACCTTCCTGGTTCAGATCGAACCTCGACTTTCCCAAGCTTTCGGAAGGCCTTCTGTCGGCGGGCTTCGGCAAGGTCGAAACCTCGCTCGTGCTTGGCAATGCCTGGCATCGCTTCATCGTCACTAGCCTTCCTAACGTTGCATGACAGGAGACAAATCACCTCACTGGCCTAGGTGGATCGCCTACCCCTCGCGAGCACCAGCACGACCTGGGTCGTATCGTGGACAACGTCTGCTCTAAGGAAGTGGCGGAACTTACTCCCTTTGACCGAGATAGATGCATCCGGCGGCTTCTGGGTCGTATCCGGAAGGTCTGCTTCTAGGAAGCGCTCGTCGGTAAGCTGCCGTTCGAGTCCACGGTCATCGGGCAAAGTTTGCCTCGTCAGCTAACGACCCCATCCTCGTCGTTCGCGTGCGAACCGCACCATTCTAATACCGGCCGTTCATCAGTGGACGACGAACTGGCCTCGAAGTCGGCCTGGAACCTGTGCTGCGGTTAAGGCATCCGACGTGTTGATCGTGGTCGACAACTAGGTCGGCGAATTGGAAATGAACCGCAACTTCAGCAAATCTGCGTTAGAGCAAAATTGCACACCGGCTTACAGGCTGTGCGCAGCAAAGCCAAAGCCTTGCGATGTCGCCCCGCTTACGACAGGATTGCCGCAACTTGAGGTTAGCCTATGACGCCAGATACCTTGCGACCCGACCACCCGCCACTCGACACTCCGCCCGTGCAGTACCTGAACTTGGACCCGTCGTTTTATGTC
>NZ_JBFUGJ010000473.1:0-3688 GCF_056402975.1 Mesorhizobium sp. P3_A9
GCGTAACCGCCGCAAAACGCCCCGCCTTCTTGAGAAAATCACGGCGCGCTTGAGCTTCCGAGACCAGGGTCTCCTGCGTCCGCTCCGAGCGTTTTGTGCCTTCAGTTGACATGTCACACCTTCCCACAAATTTCTCAGATTTACGAATTTCACTTTATGCTTGCTGATACATTGGCACTAGTTCTCCAAAAGGCTTAGATTTTCGTGCGAGGGTCAAAAAGGGTGCGAGCGATGCGACGCAAGAGGTCGGATGGTCCACGTCGCGCCAAGCTGTAGGCACGTGAAAACCGCCATGTGCCCCACATCAAATTCCCTGTCAGTCGCAGCGGGGCGCCGATGACGGGGTGGATCGCCGTGAAGATGCGCCTCCAGTGCTGGAAACGGATCATCGGGCGTTGTCCACATTTCGCCGGGATTCTGGTTCCAAAGAAATGGTGCAAAGCCAGCAGCTGGGTATCGAGCGCATTTCGAGCGCTTCGATCCGACATGGAAGCCTGCAGTGCGGTCCAGTCCACGTCATCGCTTTCCGCTAATCTTGCCAGATCATAAAGGTGTCTGAGATCAATCCTTCCGCGCCAATAATCTCCCTCCTTGAGTAGATCGTGCACCATCCAGTGCAGGGCGCGAGACTGAGCGGACGGAATTTTCACCCGAAGGCCGTCTCGCTGGACGAGCTTGGGCGGTTCAAAGCCGTTCGACCGGCTCGTCCGCAGTTCCAGCATTCCGGCGTCCTGCTGGCGGGCCATACCTCGAGCGCCCGCCACATCGACGTAGCCAAGTTCTTCAAGACAGGCTCGGGCGATCGTCTCTTCGGGCGAGTCAACGGCTAGATCCAGGTCACTCGTCATCCTGCTAGGGACCTGACCGGCCGGCGAAAGGAACAGGGGAATGGCGCCCTTGAGCAGGAACGGAACGACATCGCGGCGGTTGAGGGCCGCAACGGCTTCACGCAGTTGGGTACGCAAGCGCAGGTTCCGTTCCCGATTGCAGCCGTGGACGAACTGAAGGTATTCGCGCACGTCCTCCGGAAGATGGTGGATCTGTCCGGAACGCGCGAGGGACGAGAACAAATCGGGTGTGAGCAGAGTGTGATTTGCCAGAGCAATCACGGCCCGCCAATCGGTGCGGTCGGGCGGGCTACCACGCAGTCCGGCGATCAACGCCTCAAGCGCATTGCCTCTGCTCATCATCGGCATGCTTTCGTGATCAGTTTTACCGCGTCATCAAGCCTCGAATAGGTCAGGCAACAGGTTTCCGCCGATCCGATGAGTTGGATCAGGACGTCAAACGCGGTGCCACTCAGCTCTCCGCCGGGTGCAAGCGCGCCGTTGAGAAGGCCGCGCAAAGCGTGAGCTGGATCGACCGGCTCCAGGCTCGCTTTCGAGTCGCGACCTCGACGGAGCAGGACCACACGGCCGATGGGGAGAGGATCAGGAGGCAACGGCACGAACGCCTTGGGCACGGCAAACCGTACACGCCTGCGATCTGGGCGGCGACAGACTGGAACCGCATCGAGGCCGGGGCAGTATTCGGCCAGCAGAGGCCATGCTCCCGCCTTGACTGCCGGGGCAAACGGAAGGCCAATGCCATGCCCGCTGGAGTCCAGCAGCGTCACATCATCGGCGACAAAGCCAAATCCTGCATGGACCAATGCCAAGGTCAGCGTTGTCTTGCCGGCGCCTGGATTGCCACAAAGAAGAACGATGCGTTCATTTCTGAAAAGCGCTGCCGCATGGAGAGCAAGCTCATAGGCGCCGTAATCCAGAACCTCGGTCAGCAATTGCCCCTTCAGCATGACGGGTAACTCGTCGAGGGAGCACGACAAGATCCACCCGCCGTCCCGCAATAGATGGACTCTCCCCCCGTGCCAGACCACCTCGAGCAGAACGTCGGCAGTCTCACTTCTGACCTCAAGGTGCCGAAATACGGTGATCGCGGGAAAGGCGCAGGCTGCCGGATAAACGATGCGTATGTTGAGGCCCGCAACGGCGACCACCTGGCTCACAGGCTTTTGAGCTGACGAAATAGACAAAGGCGTGCATGGCCGCACCAGGCTCAGCCGCAGCCAATCCCCGAGCGCAGCCTCGACATGCCTGTCTGCCTCAAGCCTATCAACGCCTCTGTGCGCCATCTCGACCGAGATGGCTTGCGGTGGCATGCCTTCTTCCAGAGAGCGCCAGATGTCGGCAGCAGTATCGTTGACGGCGAAAATGGCCTGCTGGGATGGGCTGAACAGGATGTTTTGTCCCCTGACGCGTACCAACCGCCCCCGGGTCACAAACGTCCCAGGATTGTGATCGGCGGGGCCTGATGCCACGATTCTGTCAATCGTCTCGTGCTGATTCATCGCGGTGACGGTCCAAGCTGTTGTTGCAAAGCAGGTGCATGCAAAGAGCGCGCGCCACAGGCCTTCGCAGTTCGGATATCATTGCCGACGGCTGCGACTTCTCACAGCACTTCGTCGGAGAACCGGACCACGTCCTGATGCACCGCGATCCACCGTAAATGCGCCTTGTTCCAATATTCGCGGGCGTTGGCGCCCGTCAGCAATTTGAAACCAGAGAGCGGCAGCGGCAATGCGGAGGGGATTGGCTCGTCGGGCAGCCACAGCAACACGTTGTCCCGGCTTTCAATCGTCAGCCGCCATGTTCTTTCCAGGCGACGGAATCCACGCATGTTGGCCGCGGCCAATGCAAAGACCGATTCCTTGATCCTCAACCTGGGTGACTGATCGACAGCCTTGATCGGCGCCTGATGTGTGATTTCGCCCTTGGAGAGAAAGGCGTGCATACGGATTAGGGATCCATCGATCCGAACGGTTTCCCCTGATCCGTCCCGTTCGTTTGACGCGGGATCCAGGCTGATCCCCGAGAAACATCCGTCGAACAGGCAATCTTCGATGATACCGCTGAGGAGATAGTCGTTCTCCACCGCATCATCCCTGATTTCGCTGAGCCAGCACCCTTTTAGCCGAAAGCCGTCGGCGTGCTCGGCGAAACGAATGCCATCCCAGCAGCGACGCGCACGGACACCCTCTATCGTCGCATTGGCGGTTCCGTCCCTGATGAGCAGAGCCGCGCTGTTGCAGTAGGTGTCCTGCCAATCAGACGTTAGCGGCACCTGGCCATCGAAGCGGCCGCCGATAAAGTGAACGCCGGGAGAGTTGCGGATGACGACGGGATATCGATTGAGAGGCAACGGCCCCTCGTCGCAGCCCATCGTCGCGCTGGGATCTCTGTTTCTGCTGTTGGCAACCGTGAAGGCAGCATTGCGAGCGTCGATGGTTGCTCCAGGCTGAAGATCCCGAATCAATTGCTGTTCGAAGCCGTACTCACCCGCCAGAACGAACTCCTTGCCTTCCGGCGTCTGTCCGCCTTGCGCTTGGAACGAGCTCGGCAACAACGCGATCACAGGGTACAAGCCGGCGCCCATGAAAGAACGGCGGTCCATTCTTGTGCTCATTGAGCTACCAAATCGCACAGCCGATGCCGTTCGAGGCAGGCCAGTAGCACCGCCTCGCGAACCCTTTCGGCGACGTCTTCGGGCGACGCAAACTTTTCCACGTCGACCGCCGCCAGTACGCCGGCGTGGTCTTCCGTTGCCATCGCCCCCTCGAGATCGATTGCAATCTGTCCGCAAGCACGTTCCGCCGTCGACCAGAGATCAAGTTCGCGGTCAGGTGATGCCC
>NZ_JBFUGJ010000474.1:0-3663 GCF_056402975.1 Mesorhizobium sp. P3_A9
TCTCTCAAACCTGCTTGCCACGAACCAGCAGGGCAATCTCAATGAAAAGCAGGTCGAGTTCGCGCGCACCATCAACTCCGCCGGAACCGACCTTCTCAGCCTGATCAACGATATCCTCGACCTGTCGAAGATCGAATCCGGAACCGTCTCCATTGACATCAACGATATGCCGGTGACGCATCTGCGCCAGCATATGGAGCGCACATTCCGCCAACTGGCCGCCGACAAGGGCCTCGGCTTCACCATCAAGGTCGATCCTGCCCTTCCCGAGACGGTGCGAACGGACGAGAAGCGGTTGCAGCAGATTGTCCTCAATTTGCTTTCGAATGCATTCAAGTTTACCTCGGAGGGCGAGGTCAGCTTGAATTTCCGAGTCGAAAAGGCCAGCCGCCGCAACGGCTCCGGGCACGCCATGAAGGCCTTGGCGATCGCGGTAACCGACACGGGCATCGGCATTCCAGAAGACAAGCAGAAACTGATCTTCGAAGCTTTCCAGCAGGCCGACGGCACCACCAGCCGAAAATATGGCGGCACCGGGCTTGGCCTCTCGATCAGCCGGGAGATAGCGCGCTTGCTTGGCGGCGAGCTGCGCGTCGAAAGCACGCCGGGCAAGGGCTCGACATTTACGCTAGTGATCCCGTTCGCCGGCCCCCGTGTGGCGGCCGCACAGTCCACCTTGCCTGCGCCGACGGAGGCTGCACCAGCATCTCTTGGCAATCCGCCTTCGGCAGAGCTGATCGACGACCGCGATACCATCGCGCCGACCGACCGGGTCGTGCTGATCGTCGAGGACGACCCGACGTTTGGCGGGCTGCTGCTTGGCCTCGCGCGCTCGGCGGGTCTTAAAGGCGTCCTGTCTAATGCGGGATCCGGCACCTTGGCCTTGGCTCGCAAACTCGTTCCCGACGCCATTACGCTCGATCTCGGGCTTTCCGATATCGATGGATGGGTGCTTTTCGATCTGTTGCGCCATGATCAGAAAACGAAGGGAATTCCCGTCCACGTCATCTCGGGTGCTGAAGATATTGACAGTCTCGCCCGCAAGGGGGCGTCCAGTGTTTCCACCAAGCCTGTTTCCTCTGACGAACTGATGAAGGTGTTTCAGGATATCCATTCAAAGAAGCTGCGCGTTCAGCGGCGCGTTCTGGTCGCCGACCCGGATCCGGAGCGCCGGCTATCGCTCGTCGAAGCGATCCGCGACGGTGTGACCTCGGTCACTGCGGTCGGCCGTTTCGCGGCAAACGCCGACGACATCGGCATGGCTTCTTATGATGCCGTCGTGCTCGGTTTCGGGCGCTCGGCCAAGGACAACGCACAAGCACTAGACGAGGTCAATGCACAGTTCGGCGAAGCCTTGCCGCAGCTGTTGTTCTTTGCCCCACATCCAGATGCGCTTGATCAGGTGCTGGCGTTGAACCCGGCGCTCGCGAATGCGCCGCGGGCTGAAAATTTTGCACAGCTGGCGCTTCATATCTCGGCGGCGCTGCCGGGAGAAGGACGCGAGGAGGTTGGAACAGGAACCGCACCGACCGGCAAGTTCGATCTGGCGGGGGCGAAGGTTCTCATCGTCGATGACGACATCCGCAACATCTACTCGCTCACCAGTGTCCTGGAGACATACGATATCCAGGTTCTGCATGCCGAGCGCGGCCGCGACGGTATCGCGCTGCTGGAACAGACGCCCAATGTCGACGCCGCTTTGATCGACATCATGATGCCGGAGATGGACGGATACGAGACGATGCGGCGCATTCGCGGCACGCCGGCGATCGCTCACATCCCGCTGATTTCGGTCACTGCCAAGGCGATGAAGGGCGATCGGCAGAAATGTCTGGACGCCGGGGCTTCCGATTACATCGCCAAGCCGGTCGATCTTGATCTGTTGCTGGCATTGCTTCGGGTCTGGATTGGTCGTTCCCGGTCTCGCGTCGAGATACCGGAGAAAATGCTCGTGGCAGTGAACTGACGGGCGGTCCATGCAAAAGCTTTTGCGAAACAAAGTCAGAAAACCTGAGGTCGTGCAATTGCCCGAAGGACCGGCCAGAGCGCGGATCTTGGCCGTGGACGATGATGAGCGCAACCTGCTGGCGATCAGCGAAGTGCTTGCCTCGACCGGTGACGTCATTTGCGCCCAATCAGGGGAAAAGGCTCTGCGTTTTCTGCTGAAAGAGGACTTTGCCGTCATCCTGCTGGATGTCCTTATGCCCGGAATAGACGGCTATGAGACCGCTGCGCTTATCCGCCAGCGCGAGCAATCCAAGCGCACGCCGATCATCTTCCTCTCCGCCATCAACAAGGAAGAGGCCCACATGCTGCGCGGCTACGATGCCGGCGCGGTCGACTATGTGTTCAAGCCATTCGATCCGGTTATGCTGCGTTCGAAAGTCGCGGTTTTCGTCGAGCTCCACGAAAAGACGCTGGAAATCCAGCGAAAGGCGGCGACCGAGCAGGGGCTGCTGGCGCAGGCACTCCAGGCGCAGAACGAAAAACTGGTGGCAGAACGGGCGCTTCGCAACGCAGAGGAACGCCAGGATGCCATCCTGAGTTCGCTTCCGGTCTGTTTCCATGCGCGGGCAGCGACGCCGCCCTTCGCGGCGCGCTTTGTTACCAAGGGTGTCGAGGGCCTGACCGGTTTTTCCCCTGAAGACTTGACCTCGAATCCGGCTTTCGGCCTGAGCCGGGTTCACCCTGAAGATCGCCCACGGTTGGAGCAGGCACTGCTGGAGGCAAAAACCAAGGGCTCCTATACCTGCGAATTCCGCTGGCTGTGCGCCAATGGCGAGTACCGCATCTTTCTTGACCAAGGCGTGATGTCGAACGGTTCTGACGGAGGCGAACCGGAGATATTGGGCACGTTGCTTGACGTGACCGAGCGGCGCGGCCTTGAGGACCAGTTGCTGCAATCACAGCGCCTCGACGCAATCGGCAAGCTGACGGGTGGCCTGGCCCATGATTTCAACAATCTGCTCGCCGCTATTCTAAGCGGATTGGGATTGCTTGAACGCCGCGGGATACTGGATGATCAGGCGCGCCAGGTTGTCGACCTTCTGCGGCGTTCTGCCAAACAGGGTACCGATCTCGTGACGCGAATGCTCGCCTTTTCGCGCCGACAAACGCTGAAACCAGAAGCCGTGAGGCTCGCGGCCCTTGGCGACACCATGAACGGTTTGGTCGCCCCCGTTTTAGGGGGGCTGATCCGCTTCGATTGGCAAATTGACGACACGGTATGGTCGGTGCATGTCGACGCCGGACAGCTTGAACTCGCCTTGATGAATCTTGTCTTTAATGCGCGCGACGCCATGCCTTCCGGGGGTACGATAACGATTAATGCGCAAAACCGTTCAGTTTTAAACCGATCGGAAGACGTTCCGGCGGGTGACTATGTTGTTGTGACAGTCAGAGATACGGGCTCCGGCATCGCACCGGATATTCTCGCCAAGGTCATCGAGCCTTTTTTCACCACAAAGCCCGTAGGAAAAGGAACCGGGCTCGGTCTCAGCACCGTCTACGGCTTTATGAAGCAGTCCGGTGGTACGCTGCGCATCGAAAGCGTCGTTGATCGTGGAACAGCCATGCAACTGTGGCTCCCACGCTCGGTCGAAGAACCAGCCACTCGCTTGATGGAAGCCGACCTCGGGCAGGTGCTTCTAGACGCCCGCACGG
>NZ_JBFUGJ010000475.1:0-3638 GCF_056402975.1 Mesorhizobium sp. P3_A9
CCGGAAGGAAGTGCTGGGCAAGGAGTTCGTCGAGAAGTCGTTTGCCGCGGCGGACGACTTCAACCGTCCTATGCAGGAGCTCGTGACCGAGTATTGCTGGGGTGCGGTCTGGGGTCGCGAGGAACTGCCACGCAAGACGCGCTCGATGCTGAACCTTGCCATGCTCAGCTGCCTCAACAGGCCCCACGAGCTCAAGATGCACACCAAAGGTGCCCTGCGGAATGGCGTCAGCCGCGAAGAGATCCGCGAAGTCCTCTTGCAGGTGGCAATCTACGCTGGCGTGCCGGCCGGCGTAGACTCGTTCCGCATCGCGCGCGAGGCCTTTGCCGAGTTCGATGCTGAGAAAGCCTGACCAACGTCTTCTTGGCCGTTGACGCGGCAGACGGGATCAACATGAAGAAATACCAGATGCTGATCGGCGGCCAATGGGCAGATGCCCTGGACGGTCGGACGTTTGACACTGAGAATCCCTTCACCGGCACGGCCTGGGCGCAAATCCCGCGTGCCGGCGCAGGGGACGTCGACCGTGCGGTCACGGCCGCCACGCAGGCGTTCAACGCACCGTCATGGTCGGCGTTGAGCGCCAGCGCCCGTGGCGGCCTGATCAGGCGCTTCGCCGATCTTCTCACCGCCAACGCTGATCGCCTGGCCGACATCGAAACCCGTGACAATGGCAAACTGATCGCAGAGATGCGCGGCCAGCTCAGATACATGCCGCAATGGTACTATTATTTCGCCGGACTGGCCGACAAGGTCGAGGGACGTGTCATCCCAATCGACAAGCCCGGCGTGTTCAATTTCACCCGCGAGGAGCCGCTGGGCGTGGTGGCCGCCATCACCCCGTGGAATTCGCCATTGATGCTAGCGACCTGGAAACTGGCCCCGGCCTTGGCTGCCGGCAACACCATCGTCTGGAAACCCTCCGAGTTCTCCTCCGCTTCAGCCCTCGAATTCGGGGCGCTTTTCGAGGAAGCCGGCTTTCCGCCCGGGGTCGTCAACATCGTCACCGGCTTCGGCAACGAGATCGGCGAACAGCTGGTGTCTCATCCGGGCATCGACAAGATTGCATTCACGGGCGGCGATCGGACCGGCCAAGGCGTCTATCAGATCGCGGCGCGCTCGATAAAACCCGTTACGCTGGAACTCGGCGGAAAATCCGCCAACATCGTCTTCGAGGACGCTGTGCTTGACGATGCCGTCAAGGGTGTCGTCTCCGGCATTTTCGCGGCCAGCGGCCAGACCTGTATCGCGGGATCGCGGGCGCTCGTTCACCGCTCGATCTATCCGGCTTTCGTCGATGCGCTGGTGGCTTTCGCCAAAACCGCGCGGATCGGCGATCCCTCCAGCAATGACACGCAGGTTGGGCCGATCACGACCCGGCCGCAACTTGCCAAGATTCTCGACTATATCGAGATCGCCAAGGCGGAAGGCGCCAAGCTCGCGCTTGGCGGCAAGCGGCCCACCGATCCGGCCTGCGGCGACGGCTGGTTCGTCGAGCCGACAATCTTTACCGATGTCGGCCCCAAGATGCGCATCGCCCAGGAGGAGGTTTTCGGTCCCGTGCTGGCGATCATTCCCTTCGAGAGTGACGAGGAGGCGATCGAAATCGCCAACGGCACGATCTACGGGCTGGCGGCAGGCGTGTGGACGCAAAGCATAACGCGCGCCTTGACCATGTCGCAGAAACTCAAGGCAGGCACGGTGTGGATCAACACCTACCGGGCGGTGAGTTACATGTCGCCATTTGGCGGTTTCAAGCGTTCCGGCATCGGCCGCGAGAGCGGCCTGTCGGCTATTCGGGAGTATCTGCAGGAAAAGAGTGTCTGGATCGACATCAGTGGCAACGTGCCCAACCCGTTCGTGCAGCGCTGAAGCCCGACCATGACCGATCGGCAAAGGATCGCTTTCGTCACCGGCGCCGCGAGCGGCATCGGAAGGGCGGTTTGTCTGGGCCTTCACGGCAAGGGCTGCCGTATCGTGGTGGCGGATCGTCAGGAAGATAGCCTGGCTGTCCTGGCAGGCGAACTCGGTGCCGACGTCTTCCCGCTCGACCTTGATATTGCAGACGGCGCTGCGGTCGCCAACTGCCTGGGTCGGCTGCCGCCGGAATTCCGCGATATCGACATACTGGTGAACAATGCCGGGCATGACATCGGCGGGCGTACCCGCTTCGACATCGGCTCGGCCGACGATTGGTCGGCGATCATCGAGACCAACCTCATCGGCCTGATGCGCGTGACGCGGGCGATCCTGCCGGGAATGGTCAAGCGCGGACGTGGCGACATCGTCAACATGAGTTCCATCAGCGCCATCCGCATGGTGCCGGACCAGGCGCCCTACTCCGCCAGCAAGGCCGGCGTGCATATGCTGAGCGATATCATTCGCGGCGAATTGGCGGAGACCGCCATCCGCGTGATCGAGATCTTGCCGGGGCTCACCCGCACCAACATTGTCGCGTCCCGCCTTCGCGGCGACGAGGAGGCGGCCCGAGAATATTTCGAGCGGTTCGGCATGGCGCTCGACCCCGACGACATCGCCCGGTGTGTCTTATTCGCACTTGACCAGCCGCCGCACGTCCAGATCGCGCAGATCTTCGTCGTGCCCACCAACAGGTGGTAGGAGCCGGGGCATCGGCGTCACGCAACGCCCGTTCCCGCCAAAGGTTTTCCGATCCATCCGTCGAAACGAACTTTGGCCGGCCAATGCTGGTCAGCCCCCGCATGCTCAGTGGACAGCTGCGTACATGATCCGGCTTTCGGTTGCCTCGTCGATGTCCATCTCCTCAACGATCCGGCCCTGCCTCGCCACAAGAATCCGGTCTGACAGGCTCTTGATTTCAGGCAGATAGGACGAGATCACCACCACGGCCATGCCGCTGTCGGCAAGCTCGTTGATGAAGTTGTGAATCTCGACGATGGTTCCGACGTCGACCCCGCGTGTTGGCTCATCAAGGATGACCAGCTTGGGTTTCTGGACCAGTGCCTTGGCCAAGACCACCTTCTGCTGGTTGCCGCCGGAGAGTTCGATGATGCGCGCGTCGGCGTCGATCGCCTTGACGCCCAGCCGCTTCGTCCATTCTATAGCCAGTTCCCGGCCTTGCCGCGGAGCTACCGGCGTCAACGGATTGTCACCGGTGGCGAGGTGTCCAAGCTGGATATTGCCAGCGATCGTCATGGTTTCGAAGAAGCCCTCGATCTTGCGGTCCTCGGTCACATAGACGATGCCGTCACGCACCGCTGGCCGTGGCGTGCGGTAGCGGACCGGCCGGCCTTCGAAGCGCACCGTGCCACCATGGAAGTAATCGCGCTTCAGCACGCCGGCCACGATCTTCATCGTTTCCGTGCGTCCAGCGCCGACCAGGCCGAACACGCCCGTTACCTGTCCGGCGAACACGGAGAACGAGGTGTTGCGCACCGTATTGCCCATCGAAAGATTCTCGACGCTAAGTATCTTTCTGCCCATTGGGCGCGCCACCCGTGCCTGGCCGGAATAGAGTTCGCCGGAGAGACTGCGTCCGACCATCGCATGCACAACACGCTCGCGGTCGAACTTGCTCGTCTCGTCGGTCACGACGACCTTGGCGTCGCGCATCACCGTGATGCGGTCCGACAGGTGCAACGCTTCCTCGAGCGCATGGC
>NZ_JBFUGJ010000476.1:0-3636 GCF_056402975.1 Mesorhizobium sp. P3_A9
CGCATGAACATTAGACATCACTAATTATTAAATTTAATGAAACCCTATGGTAAGCCCACCGTCTCGTCGTCCGTAAGATGAAATTGAATGCGATCAACCGGCGGTCGGCGCGCCGACTGCTCCAGCCGAACCGCTTGATGCTTCAGCATAAGCGATTCGCACGTTCGTTGACAGGCGTCGGCAAAGGCAGCCCACAGTCAAACCAGGGACGGATTTGGGGTTTGCTCGACCGTCGAGATGGATCCGGAGCGGATCGCGCAATCGCGGACTGCGTCAACGCTCATGCAAGCATGCCACAAGCTACTGCCGGCTCAGTGCGGCTGAAACACGACCTAAAGCGCGTCGCGGCGAAGCGGATCCAGGCGATGCGCTTTAAGTCTTTGTTTTTTATGCATGTCGTTCTCCCAAAACCGAGGTCACTTTTGGGCGACATGCATTAATTCTTGGCATCGATCAGCTTGCGGGTCTCTTCGAACTGCGTGCCCTTGGTGTCGCCCGCCACGAATTTCCGGTATTCGTCAGAAGGGTCTTCGGGAGTTCGTTTGAAACTGTACCATTCCCCATCCGGATCCTTGCGCTGCTCAATGGTCCCGCCCTTGATGCGGTGGCTGTAGCAGGTGCGCTGCAGCTTGCCCTTGTAGCTCTTGGATCGCCAGGCGACTTCCATGCACATCTGGCCGTCTTTGGTCACCAGCCATCTGCCCTCGGCGACGGAGGCTGAATCCTGCCCCGACGTCCACGCCCGGAATGGGCGGCCGACCTTTCCGAAATAGGCCGCTCCGTCTTTCCATAGCCATGTGCGGTCAGTGTAGAGAAGCTGCAGATCAAAAGCCGTCGGCACGGTAGCGGCTGCTTCCGCAGGCTTCGGCTTCTTTTCGTCGGTCGCGTGAGCCGCTCCGGCAAGCGCCAACTGGCCACAAACGACCAGCAGAGGCACAAGCCATATGCGCCTGGCAGATTGGCCGCGTTCCCGCTCTCTACCTGTGCGAGGCCAGGGCAATCCGGTCGAAACTGTCGGCATAATCAGCGGTCGCATTTCGGTTTTCGCATCTCGATCCAGCGTAGCGCCGACACGATCGTGACCCAGGACGCACCGCCACGGAGCGTTCTCCCTATCGACGCAGCGCTGGGTTTCCCAGGCCGCGCGGTCAGCATCTGGCTTTACGAGCATTAACAGCCGGGCAAAGACCGATGTCAACCTTTTGAGCCGTAACGAAGTGCTTCAGGATGAGGGGTCGACAAGCCCCGCAAACACTTGCCGACGTGAGACTTCGACGTCAAGCCACGAGGGACGATCGAAGAGGGATCGAAGGCATTCGTCGATTGGTATCGGCACGAATGGAAATCCGGGCGCGAGGGGTGGGTGCGCGGCCCGCACCGCCTCCCCCTCTCGCGCCCGGATTCCAGTCCCCCGCCGAACTCCTGCTAGCGGGCGCGRCAAGCCGCGCGCTGGCCAAATCCGCTCGGACCGCAGATCCAGGGTGAATGGCCAAGTAGTGGGCCGCCATCGCCCAGCTTGTAAGAAACCCTCACCGGAGCAGGCTTGATGATCCCGGCCCGCTGCGGCCGCACGAAAGCGGCGTAGGCCGTTTCGGTCGTGCGCGTCACGCTGGTGGTCTGCATGAGGCGCTTGCGGCTGAACACATGGGACCGCTTCTTGCCGATGTAGTGAATCTTCTTGACCGGCGCATGCACCGCAGGCTTGCCGGCGAGTGAGCCGGTCGTGGTCGCGTCCATGCTCTGGCAACCGGAAACCATCGAGATCAATGCAACGGCAGCTATAGACCAGGCATTTTTTCTGCCCTTAGCAGCCAAACCCCTCACGAATTTGTTCATCACCTATCCCCTGCCGATAAATGCAAGTCGATTGGACGCGGAGATATTTTTCTTTGGTGTCTTCCGCGCAGTGTGAACGACCAACCGCCATTCACATCATGTCCAAATATTAGAGGATACTTATTAAAATTCGCGCAAACGGCATGGTCAGTGCCGCCTTTCGGCGCTCGGTCGGATATTATTAAAATTTGATCTTATTTTCGTGCCTGGAGCTGCAGCAGGTCACCGGCCAGCAATCGAGGCCATCCATCAAGTTGAATGCAGTTCAGGAGAGCTCTTTGCGCGCAAGGCTCTGGGCGTCAGCGCCGCGTTTCCCAACCGGGATCGAAGTAGAAATTGCGGCCGCCGATGTTGCCCTGGCCGGCGCCGGAAACCACATAGGCGATGCGGACGATGCGAAAGCCGCCGGCGCCTTGCTGCAGCCCGTACACGCCCTCCATACCACGGTCGTAGAAACCCATGGCCGGCACGACAAGCGCCAGCATCGTGAGCGATGCCTGGAAGGCGAGTTTGGCAGCGTTGGCACGCAGGGGGATCTTGTTCTCAATGACATGCCTTACGACGATGACCACGACCAGAAGCCCGTAAAGGAAGGCATTGAGTGCGGCGAACCAGTAAAAGCCGGTGGCGTCGAAGGGGTGGTCGACGAGCAGAACCGGCAGCGCCGCTCCGATCGCCAACACCACATACGGAGCGAAGACGCGAGCCGGCAGAAGGTGCTTGGGGCCGCTGCCCTTGGGCGTCACACGGAAATCCACGAACGACTTGGTCAGATAGTCGCGCACCGACGACAGCGTGCCGGCCAGCACCCACGGCCAGCGTGCGAAGAACAGGAACAGCGTGCCTTCCCAACTGATCGTCTTGGCCGTCATCGGCCGCGAGAGGCCGAATGCTTTCAGCATCACCACCAGGCCAACCAGGGCGACGGAGTTGGGCAGGTAGTAGAAGAGGAAGTCGGCATACATGACATTGGCAAAATTGCGCCCGGTGAACAGCGCATACATCGGCATTGCGTACATCAGCAGCGCAAAGACGGCGAACAGCGGATACCAGAGTTGGCAGAACAGGAACTGGAACCGCAATCTCGGCGACAGTTTGGGAAAATATGTCGGCGAATATTCGAGCAGGATCGTCATCAGGCTGCGCGACCACTGGAATTCCTGGGTGACAAGATCGGCAAAGGTTTGCGGGCCGTCGCCATGGGCGATAGCGTCGATCGCATGGACGCCGCGCCATCCGGCCGCGTTGATCAACATCGAGGTGGAATGATCCTCGGCCAGTTCCGGACCGAGACCGCCAGCCTGCTTCAGCGCCTTGGTTCGCACGGCATAGTGTGAGCCGATGCAGAGCGGCGCCCCGCCGCCGGTATGACCGGATTGCAAGGGGCCGTGGAACATTCCTTCCGGAAACAGCCGGCCGCGCGCTGACCAGCTTTCGGCGGCATTGTTGTCGCAGATGCTCGGCGCCGAGACATAGCCGACCGCAGGATCAGCGAAGGGATAAAGGATTTCCCTGAGATAGGTCGGCGTCGGCACATGGTCGGCGTCCATCTGCGCGACGAAATCGTAACGCTCATAACCATAGTGGTCATAGAAGAAGGCCAGGTTGCCTTCCTTGCAGCGGGTGCGGCGCGGCCATGTCTTGCGGTGGTAGTCTTCCCTGCCGCGCCGCGTCGATATCAGCACGCCGCGGGCTTCGCACCAGCGGACCGTCTCCTCGGACGGGTCCTCGTCGGCCAGCCAGGTATCATGCGGATAGTCCTGCGCGAGCATTGCCTCCAACGTTCGCGCAACCACGGCG
>NZ_JBFUGJ010000477.1:0-3596 GCF_056402975.1 Mesorhizobium sp. P3_A9
GGCATGGGCGGTCTGCCTTCTTGCCGGCACGCAATTTGATACGCGCGGCGCCTGAGTGCGCGCTACCGAGAAGCCCGCTTCGGCGGGCTTTTCCTTAAAAATGTACAGGCGTTCTTAGCCGAGGTTCCATGTTTCTCTGACATCCTGGCAGGGATGTACGGAAGCCGCGGCCCAAGGATGGACATGGCTTTCCCGCTTGCGCTGCTTCTCGGTGGCGTGGCGGGATATGGCTATCTTGCAAATGATAGCGCACCGGCAAGCGCGGTTGCGGCGGCGTCAGCAAGCGCGGACTGCGACATCAAAGGTAACATCTCGATAGAGCAATGTAATTGCAATCGAGCCATTCGACGCCGCTTACCCGGTCAAGCAAATGGGCGGCAAGACAAACTGGTACCCCTGCCAGGTCGTCGGTGTGGTCCACGATGAATCGTATGACCAAGGCCGGTTTGTCGTGATCACTGAAGGCGAGGATGGCCAGATGTACACAAGCTCTTTCCCGACAGTGCGGCGGGCCGAAGCATGATGGGAGGCGCCAATGGCTGCAGCAAGAACAGTCGAGACAAACGGCGAAACGGTTCAAGTTCGCCGGATTTCGTGGGAGGCACTTTGGAAGATCCGGCCAGACCTGCGGCCAGCGAATGACAACGTCCGTCAGGCGGCTAGCGGCTTTCCACAGCGGCAGACGTCCATGGCGGGAGAATTGTTATACCCGCAGAAAGAACAGACTTTGGCTTTTTCGCCAAACGCAGGCGAGCTTGGTGAAACGTAGGTCTGGGTCAGCAATGATGGCGACAATGGTGCATCAGCCAACTTCGCCTCTGTCGCACGTGCGATCCGCTGTCCGATGTGTACCAGTTCCGCGAGTGCTAAACTGACCACTCCCGCGCAAACCAGGATGATGCCAGCAATCTGTTGTGTAATTGCCGGACCCGCCGCGAAAACTAAAATACCAAATCCAAGCTCGGCAATGCCAGCCAGCACTAAGAAAATCTGCATCGTCCTCCCCTTCTTAAGCCCGTTTTATTTGTATTCGACTCCCGCGGCAGTGGCCATAGACGTGAATGCTTAGAACCTTACCCGTCCCGCGCATTGCGGAACGGCTCTAACCGGCCTGGCCGGTTCCTCGAATTGGGATGACCACCCGATGACCATGATCACCCGAAAAGAAATGCTTGCCGCGGCTGATGCCATCCTGACGGCCAATCCTCCAGAAAAGCGGACCGCTGCGCGTATCCGATACCGAGGCGGGCGCCCAGCTCTGACCTGGATGAAGAAGCACAACGCCACCGGCGCCGCCGCTCTGTGGCTTGTAGCCCGAGAGCGGTTGCCGCAAGCCGCGAACGATAACCTACCAATTGAAGCCGGGCTTAACGTCGACCGCAGCCGCAAGGATGGAAGGCCGCGCGGCAAGAACGCGGATCCGCGCTCGCTGGATGCCTATATAGCGCTGCCGGCAGTACAGCCGCGACTCGGTGACCCTGAACCGGAGCCACCGCGAACCGGGAATTGGGACGCGGTATCTCGGGGTGTTGCCATCAAGTCGCAGGAGTGGATACATCCCGACGCTGTTTTCACGTCGGCAACGCGCTTTAGCTTCCATCCTCCGGAAATCGCGGAAGGCGCAAGCTTCCTTGGCTCCATAGGCGGACTCGGCCAGCTTAAGATGGGCAAGCGCAGGGGTGACGTTAGGCTCACCGGCTGTACTGATCCAGCTAATCCGCCTCCAGAGATCGATGCCGTTATCGAAACGATCTTGGCTGGAGGCGGTGTTGCTGACGTCGGCAAGGCTCTCGGAGCGAAAGGTGGACATGCGGACCGCCGCGGAGGCGCCGCTTTGCTCGCGGCAGGCCGGTGGGCGATGCTGGCATTGGGGAAAGAGAGTGGTCGCATAAGGGCCGCTTAGGCCCGTGTGCCAAATCGTGGCCCCGAAAACCCTTTAGGGCAACAACAACGAAAATCGGGGCGCTTCGGCGTCCCTCTTCTTTGCGCCTGACGCTTCGTCATCGTCATGCGTAACGCGCTCATTGGTCCAGTAGGCCAGGGGGCGGTCAATCGTGCACCTTTCGGGTGCGCCTACACTTCCAAAAATCCGACTGCTGGCAACGGCGGTTGTTGATCGACCCCAGCCGCCCCGTCGGGGGTGGTGGGGGTAGCGTTTCGAGCGAAAGGACTAAAAAACATGGCTACCGCAAAAAAAGCAGAGGCAGCCCCTGCAGCGCGTGAGTTCGAGGAAATCCAGCGCAAGGCGGATGGCCTAAAGGCTCGCGCAAAGGACCTACTCGCCGCGCAGCTAGAGCTTGAGCAGGCCGGTATTCGGCCCGAGCAAGCAATCGTTGGCCCTGGTGTCCGGGATTGGGCTGCGGCGCTGGTCGACGGTTCCCCGGTTCCGGCCGTTCGTGATCCGACACCGGGCGAACAACTACAAAAAATCATCCTTGAGCGGCAGGCGATCGAGATTGCTCTTGATGCGCTGGCCGAACAGGAGAACCAAGCGCGGCGCATTGCGGCTGCCGAATTGCTACAGGAATCTGCTGCTGATTGGCGGGAGATTGTCCGGCAACGTGCGTTGGCTGTTCTCACTTTGAGGCGCGTCAACGCCGCGGCCTTCGACTTCCGCGAGCGCATCCGTCGCCTTGCCCGAGGAAATCCCAATTTGATTTGCGACGTCACCAGCGGACCGATTTTCGGCCCGCCTGTCGTCGGCGATGGCGTCTACACATTTCTCGAAAACTGCGTCAGCGCAGGAATTATCACCAGGAAGGAAATCGCCCAATGAGGCACGAATTTTTCAACACCGGCGCCCGTATCCGCGCCTTTGACGACGACGCTGCAGCCTTGAAAGCCGGAATGTTTTTCCGCGCGGCGCTGCACGAAGGCGATGACGCAGCCAAAGCCTGGTGCGTCAAAAACGGCGTCGTCATCCAGAAGGCGCAAGGTGAAACCACCGGCACTATCGGCGGCTATCTCGTCCCAACTGAAGTTGAGGCCGGAATCATCAAAATCCGCGCACTGGTTGGAACGTTTCGGCGCAACGCGGACGTCAAACGGATGGGCTCGGACACGCGCTCATTCCCGCGGCTCGACACAGGTCTGACGGCTGCCTTCGTCGGCGAAAATGCCCAGATTGCTGAGCAGGACCGTTCTTGGAGCAGTGTTACGCTAACTGCCAAAAAAGCGGCGGCCCTGTCACGTCTCTCCAGTGAACTCGGCGAGGATGAAACCGTCGATGTTGGCCAGGATTTCGCCGAGGACGCAGCCTTCGCGATCTCGAAGCTCGAGGATGATTGCGGGTGGCTTGGTGATGGCACGTCGGCTTATGCCGGGATCGTCGGGATCACTACAAAGCTGATCGATGGCAACCATGACGCCGGGAAGATCGTGGCGGCTACGAACAACGACACGTTCGCCGAGCTAACGGCAACCGATCTGGGCACCGTCGTTGCGGCTTGCCCGGAATATGCCCTTGGCAACGCAAAATGGTACGCCAGTTCATACGCCATCGGGCAGACCTTTGTCCGGCTCGGCGCGACTGTCGTCGGGCTTGAAATGACGCCTACTGGCCCGAAGCCCATCCTGCAATACGGATCGTATCTCAT
>NZ_JBFUGJ010000478.1:0-3588 GCF_056402975.1 Mesorhizobium sp. P3_A9
GGGCGGCCCCGATCGGCACGCCGATCATCGCCGCCGGCAACGGCACCATCGAAAAAGTCGGTTGGGCCGGCGGCTAYGRCAAGCAGATCATCMTSCGCCAYGCCAATGGCTACGAGACCTCSTACAATCACCAGAGCGCCTTTGCCAAAGGCATCGARCCGGGCGTKCATGTYCGCCAGGGCCAGAYCATCGGCTWTCTCGGCCAGACCGGCCTCKCCACYGGYCCGCAYCTTCACTACGAGCTGATCGTCAATGGCACCAAGGTCGATCCGATGCGTGTCCGCCTGCCGGTCGGCAAGGTGCTGAAGGGCGACGACCTCGTCGCCTTCAAGCGCGAGCGCGAGCGCATCGACGATCTGCTGAAGCAGGAAGACGGCAATTCGCTGAAAGTCGCGAGCGCCAAGATCGACGGCTGATCCCCCGGCTTTTCAGTCCTGCCTGGATTCGGCGCGCCGCGACCAAGGCAGTGGCGAGCCGGAAATTGTCGTCCACGCGACGACGGCGGAAAGCAGGCAAAGCAGCGCCGTCACCGAAGAGACCACCGAAAAGGCGGCGTCGCTGGCGGCGAGCCTTGCCGCATCGAGCGCCGGCGCAAGGTCGGTCGGCGCGGGTTCGCCGAAACCTGGCACGCCTGATATCGCACTCCCGTCCAATGCATTGGCGTAGACCCAGGCGGCCAGTGACCCCATCGCCGCCACCGCGATCAGGCCGCCAATACGCGAGACGGCATTGTTGATGCCGGAAGCTGCCCCCGTGTCCTTGTCTTCCACCGCCGTCATGATCGCGGTCGACAGTGGCGAGACAACCAGCGCCATGCCGAGCCCCATCAGCGCCATCAGCGGAAATGTTCCCGTCCAGAAATCGTGGACGCCGGCATGGGTGAGCAAGGCAAGCCCGGCGAAAGCGAAGGCCACGATCAGGCTGCCGCAGGCGATCGGGAAACGGGGCCCGATCCGGTCCGACAATTGGCCGACCGGTCCCGACAGAAGCGCGATCGATGCCGACAGCGGCAGGAAGATGAAGCCGACTTCGGCCGTGCTCAGCCCCCAGCCGGCGATCAGCAGCATCGGCAGATAGAACAGATTGGCCGACAGCGCGAAATAGAGGAAGAAGGTCGCGAGATTGGCGCCGGCGAAAGCGCCGATGCGAAACAGGCTGAGGTTGATCATCGGCTCGCGTTGCCGCTTTTCGAACAGGATGAAGACGACAAGCAGCACGATGCCGGCAACAATGCTCGGCCCTGCCATATGGCCCTCGCCGCTGGAGCTCATCGAGGTCAGCCCATAGGCGAGCGCGCCGAAGGCCAGTGTCGCCAGCGCCCCACCGCCAAGATCAAGGCTGCGTTTTTCCGTCGGTGCATCGGCCGGAATCTTGGCAAGCAAGAGATAGATCGAGATCAGGCCGAGCGGCAGGTTGACGGCAAAGATCGCCCGCCAGATGCCGCCGCCGAAAGCCGACAGCACGAGGCCGCCGAGCACCGGGCCAAGTGCGGTGGTCAACGCCGAGGCGGCGGCCCAGATGCCAATGGCGCGGCCGCGTTCTTTCTTCGGGTAGGCCTTGGCGATGATGGCGAGGCTGCCGGGCACCATGATCGCGGCACCAATGCCCTGGAGGGCACGAAACGCGATCAGCACGACAGCGTTCGGCGCCAGCGCGCAGGCGAGCGACGCGGCGACGAACAGCACGATGCCGGCCACAAAGGCGCGGCGCAGCCCGAACCGGTCGCCGGCGGCCCCGCCGGCAAGGATCAGCGCCGACAGCGTCAACGCATAGGCATTGGAAATCCACTGCGCCTCGGCAAGGCTGGCGCCAAGGTTGACGCGGATCGCCGGCATGGCGATGGCCAGGATCGATCCGTCGATGAAGCCGAGCGCCGAGGCCAGGATCGCCGCGATCAGCACGAATCGCCGCTGCGATTGCGGACAGAACGTCCCGCTGGCAACCGGGCTGGTCAGCGGGACGGCGGCGGCTTCGCTTGGTGAATGCATGGCACCCTGCTTAGACCGCAAGCGCGCCGGCAACAACCGGCCAGCGCCTTGCAGTCCTTGAAACCAGCCAATTGGCCAGGATTCGTCCACCCCGGATGCAAACGACGGCAGTCATGCTAAGTTTTCCGGAAGGCGGCAAGCGGGAGAAATCAATGAAGCGTCCTCTTGAAGCATCGGCGGAAGGGCGCGGCCGCATTGTCGGCATCACCGACGGCGTCTTCGCCATCGCGCTCACGCTGATCGTGCTCGAGATCAGGGTGCCGGCGCATGAGGCAATCCATTCGGAACACGATCTGCTTGCCGCGATTGCGGCCCTCGCGCCTCGTTTCCTGACGTATGCCTTGAGTTTCCTGACCCTGACCATCTTCTGGTTCGGCCAGCAGGCGCAGCATGGCTGATCGCCAAATCCGACAGGCGGCTAGCGACGCTGAACCTGTGCTTTCTCGCCTTCATCGCGCTGTTGCCGTTCTCGACCGACCTTCTGGCCGACTTCCTCGAATTCAGGACTGCGGTGCTGGTCTATTGGCTCAACCTGCTGATGCTCGGCGTCACCCTGTTCGCCAGCTGGCGCTATGCGGAAAAGAACGGCTTTGTCGCGGAAGACGTCGATGCTGAAACGAAGCGCACGGTCTATCGGCGCATCGTCAAGGCGCAGATCCTGTGGGCGGTCGGCGCCGCACTGTGCCTGATCAACCCGTTGCTCAGCGTCGGCTTCATTCTGGTCGTGCAGTTGATTTATGCCGCTGCGCTGCGCGGCTCACTGCTGCGCAACGTCATCGGCTGAAGGGCCGCCAACGAATTCCACGGTAACGCCTGGCGATACCAGTTTGGCGAGTTCGCGCGCGTCCCAATTGGTCAGGCGCACGCAGCCATGGCTCTCGGTCTTGCCGATCTTCGAYGGCTCCGGCGTGCCATGGATGCCATAGGTCGGCTTGTCCAAGGCGATCCAGACCGACCCGACAGGTCCGTTGGGGCCTGGCGGAACGGTCAGAATCTTGTCGTTCTGGCCCTGCTTGAAATTGATGTTCGGGTTGTAGGTGTAGTTCGGGTCGAGCGCGATTCGCGACACGGCGTGGATGCCGGTGGGCGATGGCGTGTCGGCCGAGCCGATGGTGGCGGGATAGGCTGCGACCAGCTTGCCGCCCGCATCGTAGGCGTAGACTTCTTTCTTGGTCTTGTCGGCGACGATGCGTGCGACCGGCGTCGACACCAGCTTGCCGAAATTGGCGACCTTGATGATCGTGCCGGGACTATCGAAGTCGAGGCCCTTGTTGATCGACTTCAGATAGTTCTCATCCATGTGGAAGCGCTCCGCCAGCGCCTCGGTGACAGAGGTGTAGCACATACAGTTGAGCTGCGCCTTCTGGCTGTAGTCTTCCGGGATCGAGGCGACATAGGGGCCGGCCGCATCCTCCGCCGAGATGGTATAGTTGGCAAAGGCGTCGCCACCGGACTGCGCCAGTGCTGCCTGGATGCCGACCGCATCAGTCGACTTCAAATTGCTACCGGTGATCTCATTGTAGGCGGCGAGCGCCTTGTCGACATTCGAACCGAAGCGACCGTCGATGACGCCGGGCGAAGCACCGCCCCTGTCGAGGAG
>NZ_JBFUGJ010000479.1:0-3562 GCF_056402975.1 Mesorhizobium sp. P3_A9
GAGGAAAAACTGAACCGCGGCTTTGGCCGCTAYGTAYTGCGCCGCGCCATGGARGGMRTCYTGCCSGCGGCGGTYCAGTGGCGRCGCRMCAAGATCGATTTCACCGCCAATCTCGTCAACGGCATGGTGCGCAACCACCGCGAYCTCCTGGAGCAATTGCTTGTTTCAGACGCCGGCCGCATCGCGCCCTATGTCAACCTGCCACAAGTGAGTGCCGCCTATGCACGGCTGCTGCGCCAGCCCGATCAGGCAGCACCCCTCGATGTCCAGTACGTCTGGCGCTCGGCCTCGCTGTCGCTGTGGCTGCGGCAGGTCCAGCACAGCGGGAGCCCCGCATGATGTCGCGCAACCAGCCGCTCGCCCCATATCTTGGTGATCCTCCTTACCATGGCGTGACGGTGCGGGAGCGACGTTACTACCGGACCTATGGCCTGACCATCGCATCCGACGTGGCGTTGCCGGAGCTGGAACCGGCGGAGCCGGGGGCGGCGGATATCCTGATCGCCATCGGCACGATCGACATGCCGAAGCCTTCGCCCGAGGCCGCGACGATCTTCCGCTTCGAGCCGGACCGGCAATATCTGGCATGGCATGCCGTCGGCGCCTTCCTGATCAGCGATGTCAGACGCATCGACATCGAGCCGGCGCCCGGCGTCGACGACGCGCTGCTTGCCTTCCCGCTGCTGGGACCGGTGTTGGCGCTGCTGCTGCACCGGCGTGGCCTGCTCGTCCTGCACGCCAGCGCCATGGCGGTGGCCGGCAATGGCGCCATCTTCATGGGCGACAAGGGCGCCGGCAAATCGACGACGGCAAGCGCGCTGATCCGCGCCGGTCATGAATTGCTCACCGACGATGTCGTGGCGCTCGACTTCACCAAACCGGATGCGCCGATGATCGTTCCGGGGTTTCCCCAGATCAAGCTTGCCGCCGACGCAGCGGCCGCGATCTCTCTGGGCCAAGCGGAGGTGCGGCCGCAAGTGCATCCGGCGATCGAGAAGATGCAGCATCGCCTGCACGGCGCCTTCTCCGGCGGCACAGTGCCGGCGACCAGGGTCTATGTCCTCGAGCGCGGCCAAAGGGCCGCGATCACGGCCTTGCCCGGCATCGCCGCTTTGCCGGCCATCATCAAATTCTCCTACGTGACGCGTTTCGGCCGCGCGGCGCTGACTGGCGACTTCGCGGCGCTGCATTTTCGCCAATGTTCAGCAATCGCTAACCATGTCGGCGTGTTCCGGCTGGAAGTTCCAACCGGCCTCGACAGGATTGGCGAGGCCGTGGAACTGATCGAAACCGATCTGGCGGCCCAGGATTCGGCCGCCAGGGGCCTGGCGGCTGGCCGTCGGCCGCGGTGAGGGCAAACATGTCGAAGTCCTCAATCCTCCGCCTGTCGCTGTTTCGCGATGTCGCCGCGTTGGGCGCCGTCATCGCTCAAATCGGCGGGCGGCGGACCTGGACGGCGCTGCTGTTCCTGATCCTCGGCAGCCTGACGGAAGGCATCTCGATCCTGCTGCTTGTGCCGCTGCTGCATCTGGTCGGACGCGCCGACCAGGATTTCGCGGTGCGGTTGCCGAACAATGATCTCGTGCGCTGGCTGGTGCCTGACGGAACGCTGCAACTGACGACGGTGCTGTGCGCGCTGGTCGGGCTCGTTGCCGTGCAGGCCGCGTTCAACCGCTTCAAGTCGGTCTAYATGGCCAGGCTTCTGTTCGATTTCATCAACCGCTTGCGCATGAACCTGTTCGAGAGCATCGGCAAGGCGCGCTGGGGCGTATTCTCGCGCATGCGCAGCTCGGATCTCGACCATGCCCTGACCGGCGACATCGATCGCGTTCAGGGCGCCGCCTTCTCGCTGCTGATGCTGGTGCAGATATCAGTGCTTTTGGTGGGCTATCTCACGATCTCGATGTTCATCTCGCCGGTCATGACGGCGTTTGCGATTGTCATCGGCATCGTGATGTTCATAGCGCTGCAGCCGTTTCGGGCGCGCGCCACCGCCTTTGGGCGTGTCCTGACCAGTAATCGCCAGGATCAGTACCGGACGGTCTCGGAATTCCTCGGCGGCATCAAGGTGGCCAAGAGCCTGAATGTCGAGGCCAGCTATTTCGCGCAATTGCAGACGACGCTGGAAAAGATGAAGGCCGACAACATCGATTATGTCAGCAACAGCTCCATCGGCACCGCGGTATTCCAGGTGGCGAGCGTCGTCGGCTTGAGCCTGTTCATCTATGTAGCGCTGGTCCGCTTCAACCTGTCGCTGGCCGAGATTGTCGTGCTGCTGCTGGTTTTCATGCGCATYGCGCCGCGYTTCATGGACATGCAGACGCAGGCCCAGCAAGTGCTGATCAACCTGCCCGCCTATACGGCCATGCGCAGCCTGCAGGCCCGTTTCGATGCCGAGCGCGAACCGGGCCATGCCGACGCTGGGGATGCCGAAAAACTGTCGCTCGATACCGGGCTGAACATTCGCGGTGTCTCCTTTGGCTACGACGACGGCACCGGCAAGGCAGTGGTGAGCGATATCACCTTCGGGCTTCCGGCCGGCAAGGTCACCGCCCTTATCGGCCCCTCCGGATCGGGCAAGAGCACCATCGCCGACATGCTGCTCGGCCTGCTCGAGCCGACTGCCGGCAAGATCCTCGTCGACGGCGTCGAGATCGATGCCGGCAATCGCCGGCGCTGGCGTGATCAGGTGGCCTATGTGCCCCAGGACGTGTTCCTGCTGCATGACACGATCTCGGCGAACCTGCGTCTGGCCGCGCCACGGGCCAGCGACGACGAGTTGTGGACCGCATTGCGCGCCGCGCATGCCGGCGAATTCGTCGAACGGCTCGATCAGCGGCTCGACACGATCGTCGGCGAYCGCGGCGTGCGCCTCTCAGGCGGCGAGCGTCAGCGCATCGCGCTGGCACGCGCGCTGTTGCGCAAGCCGTCACTGCTCATCCTCGACGAGGCGACCAGCGCGCTCGACTGGCAGAACCAGTCGCTGATCGCCAGGTCGATCGACGGATTGCGCGGCGCGATGACCATCCTGACCATCGCGCACCGGCCATCGATGATCGCCTTCGCCGACTGGGTGGTGGCGATGGAAGACGGCCGTGTCGTGGAGGTCGGACAGTATCAGCGGTTGAAGGCGAAGCCGGCGAGCCGGCTGTCCAGGATGCTGTCGGGAGAGCAATCGGAAACCGAACCCGCCAATGTGGCCTGAGGTCAGATCCTTTGGGACGAAGACCTAGTGCAGGCTGCGCCGGGCATTACCCAGCTTCTCGCCTTCGGCCACGTCGGGCGAGCTCAGCTTTCTCTCAGCTTCGCGCTGCCTGTCGGCCGGCGTCGGTGCGCTCCGGGCGATCATGGCATAGACGAGGACGAAGTAGCCGGCCTGGATGACCACGGCGCAGATGATGACGCGCAGCAGCGTCGTGCCTAGCGAAGCGCCGCCAAGCCAGGACCAGGCGACGACGATCGCAAGAGCGAAAACCATCCCGACGATGAATTTTGGAAGTGACATACCCAACAGCCCATAAACCGGCTCGGGTTATATCCAACGATAGCCCCACCCGAGCGC
>NZ_JBFUGJ010000480.1:0-3546 GCF_056402975.1 Mesorhizobium sp. P3_A9
CCGGATGGAATTGTTAGTCATCACAATGCTCCAGACATGGAAAACCCCGCCGGCTTATGTCGCGGGCGGGGCTGGAAACGAACGAACCGGATCTATCCTGCCGGCCTTCGTCGTCGCGCAATCAGCTTGCCGCTCCGCATTGTGCGGCGTCGCTTGGTATTTGTGGGCGCGAGGGCGAACATGGCGCCAAGCTGGCGCAGGAAAGGCGTGGCTGTCAAGGTTTCGGGTCGGCCGATGCACCCGACTTCGTCATCCACGGGCGAAGCAGGAGCGAAGCTCCGTCGCGGAGACCCGAGGATCCATGCCGCGACCTCAGCCGTGGAGTGCAGCGGTGCAGAATTCTGGACCGTAGTGATGCTTCAGAGTCCCGGCATGGATCCTCGGGTCTGCGCCGCGTCGCTACGCTCCTTGCTCCGCCCGTGGATGACGAAGTGTTGGGCGCTTCCGCCAATTGCCAAAGGCGTACGGCTCTTCAATGCGAACGAACGTCAAACATCTGCATCGCCGGCCTAATACTCCTGCGCCGTCGCGCCGAAACAGAATCTCGTTGATGTCAACCTCGTCGGGCTGGCCCACGGCGAACACCACGGTCCTGGCCGCCGGGATCGCCACCCGGTCGTAGAGCGCGCGCACGCCCTCGGCGACATCGGGCTCTTTCCGCCTCAGCGATCGATCCGTGCCGCCTGTTGCGGCGAATAGCGCTCGCCCTGCACGGCAATCGCCGAGACCGCGTTTTCGATGTTGGCAAGATCGTCAGCCGTCAGCGCAACMGYGGMCGATGCGATGTTCTCCTCGAGGCGATTGAGCTTAGTGGTGCCGGGGATCGGAACGATCCATGGTTTTTGCGCCAGCAGCCAGGCGAGCGCGACCTGCGCCGGGGTCACCTTCTTCTGCGCCGCGATCGCGACGATCGCATCGACCAGCGCCTGGTTCGCCTTGCGCGCCTCCTCCGCAAAACGCGGCACGGTGTTGCGGAAGTCGCTGCTGTCGAACGTCGTGTCGGCATTGATGGCACCGGTCAGGAAACCCTTGCCGAGGGGACTGAAGGGCACGAAGCCGATCCCCAGTTCCTCAAGCACCGGCAGGATCGCCTCCTCGGGCTCACGCCACCACAACGAATACTCACTCTGAAGGGCGGCGACCGGCTGCACCGCATGGGCGCGGCGGATGGTGCGCACACCGGCCTCGGAGAGGCCGAAATGCTTGACCTTGCCTTGGCTGATCAAGTCCTTCACCGCGCCCGCCACCTCTTCGATCGGCACGACGGGATCGACACGGTGCTGGTAGAGAAGGTCTATGCGGTCGGTCCTCAGCCGCTTGAGCGAGGCCTCGACGACGTCGCGAATATGCTGCGGCCGGCTGTCCATGCCCTCATGTCCGGCTGTGCCGGCGATGTCGATGCCGAATTTGGTGGCGATCACCACCTCGTCGCGGATCGGCTGCAGCGCCTCGCCGACGACCTCCTCGTTCGTGAACGGTCCATAGACCTCGGCGGTGTCGAAGAAGGTGACGCCGCGCTCGAACGCCGAGCGTATCAGGCGGACGGCATCGGCCGTTTCCATAGGCTGCCCGTAGGACTGGCTCATGCCCATGCAGCCCAGCCCGATGGCCGAGACTTCGAGGCCGCTCTTTCCAAGTATTCGCTTTTGCATTTCAATTCTCCTTCGGTGTGATCCGCACCGTTGCGGCGCGGGCGCGCGCCGCAACCATCGGCGCGAGATAGGGGCTGGCAGCGTATTTCGCTCTGTAGGCGTCATCGATGCGATCGTTGACGGTTCCCTCGACCGGCTCGAAGCTGACGTCCCTGGCCATGCCGGCAACAGCGATGCGCCCGGCCTTCTGCTTGATCGCGGCCTGATACCAGCGCGACTGCGCTCCATTGTAGCCGCGCACATAAAGCGCGCCGTCGGCCACGACCGACCAGATCCAGGTCGGCGTGCCCAAGGTCACCCCGTCATCGCGCAACGGTGAGATATGCAGATCGTCGGTTGCCGCGATCCTTGCGAGTTCTTCCTTCGACCATGGCATGGCTTCATCCCTTTTTCTCGGCGTCGGCCTGTTCGAAAACCTTGCGGGCAATGCCGATCGCCGTGCTTGCGGCCGGCCATCCGGCGTAGAAGGCAAGATGTGTGATGGTCTCGATGAGTTCGTCACGGGTGACGCCATTGTCGAGGGCACGCTTCATGTGAAAGGGCATCTCGTTGATCCGGTAATTCGCGACCAGGCTGGTGACAGTGACGAGGCTGCGGTCGCGCGGCGAAAGGCCGGGACGCTTCCAGAGATCCCCGAACAGCACCTCGTCGGTGTATTTGCCGAGCGCTGGCGCGATATCGGAGAACGGGCTTTTGGGGGCGTCTGTCATGAGAGCTTCCTTCGTTGAGGGTGTATCGGGACATGGAGCCGGGAACCGCCGCGTCAAACCCCGTATTGTTCGTCTGTAACCTTTTCCATCCAGTCGACGACCTTGCCGTCGAGCGCTTCGGCGACGGCGATGTGGCTCATCGCCGTGGTCGGTGCGGCACCATGCCAGTGCTTCTCGCCCGGCTCGAAGCAGACGATGTCGCCCGGGCGGATCGGCTCGACCGGCCCGCCTTCGCGCTGCACCAGGCCGGCACCCGACAGCACGATCAGCGTCTGGCCGAGCGGATGGGTGTGCCAGGCGGTGCGCGCGCCGGGCTCGAAGGTCACAGTGGCGCCGCCGACGCGGGCCGGCTCGCTGCCCTTGAAAGGCGCATCGATGCGCACCGTTCCGGTGAAATACTCCGCAGGACCCCTCGCTGAGGCTTGCGAGCCGCTTCGCTTGATATCCATGGCTTTTCCCTTCTCGACGCCGGGCAGGATGCTGCCAACGGCCTCCAGGGCCGCCGACTTCGGGGCAGCCGTCTATGTCTATGTGATGGCGTCTATTTAGCTCCTGCGATTGGCCYGGATTAGGTGCTATATCCGGCATGTACTTATGAGAAGGGCTCATCAATGCCACGAGACAATCTCAACGAGCTGACCGCCTTTCTCGCCGTCGCGCGCGAAAAAAGCTTCACCCGGGCGGCGGCGCAGATTGGCGTTTCGCAATCGGCGCTCAGCCACACGGTGCGCGCGCTGGAGGAGCGGCTGGGCGTGCGGCTGCTGACCCGCACCACGCGCAGCGTGTCGCCCACCGAGGCCGGCGAGCGCCTGGTGCGCTCCGTCGGGCCAAGGCTCGACGAGATCGAGGCCGAGCTCACCGCGCTCAGCGCCTTGCGGGAAAAGCCCGCCGGCACSRTCCGCATCACGGCSGGCGAGCATKCSGCCGACRCSGTGCTGTGGCCGGCWWTSGCSMAGSTGYTGCCGGACTATCCYGACATCAAGGTCGAGATCATCGTCGACTATGGCCTSACCGAYATCGTCGCCGAGCGCTACGACGCCGGMGTKCGKCTGGGCGARCAGGTGGCRMASGACATGATCGCSGTGCGCATCGGSCCYGACATGCGCATGGCGGTGGTCGGCGCGCCCGCCTATTTCGCAAAACGCAAGCCGCCAAAGACGCCGCAGGACCTGACGGCGTATGAT
>NZ_JBFUGJ010000481.1:0-3541 GCF_056402975.1 Mesorhizobium sp. P3_A9
AGCGGGCAGAACCGGGATGGTGCTTGGGCTGGACGGCGCGGCGGCTTGGGCTGTGCGGTACCAAGCGCGGACAGGACTGCCTGTCGTCAGGGTGTGTCACTCGCGCCCCTGCCACAGCGGCCGGTGCGTATATCGGACGGCGTGACACCGTAGCGGCGGCGAAACGCGAGATTGAAATAGGACAGATCGCCGAACCCCGCTTCGAAGGCGATCGTGCTGATCATGTAGCCGGCGAAGCGGATGTCTTCGAGGCAACGATGCGCACGTGCCAGCCGCTGGTTCAGCACGAAGTCGGTGAATGTAGTCTGATCGCTATCGAACAATGCCCTGATGTAGCGTGGCGAAATGCCGTGGCGCGCCGCCAGCCTGTCGATCGACAGGTCGCGCCGGGTCAGATTGGCAAGGATATCAGCCTTAAGGGCTTGCAGCCGTGCGACGCGGATGCCTCGCCCCCTGGCGAGATGGGTGGCATCGCGGTTGGCGCCAAGTGCCAGCACCATCAGATCCTGGACATGCACGCTGCACGCCGCCTCGAGGTCCGGCGACATGGTGCCGATCTCTGCTTGCAGGACCCGGACATAGCCGATCAGGAGCCGCATCGCGTCGTTGTCACATGCAATGGCTTGCATCAACGCATCGTCGAGATTGGCCAGGGTTCGCGACAGCACAGTCCGGGGTACGGCGAGCGTGAGCAGACCCTCGATAGGTTCGTTGTGGAAGCAGCCGCCGGGCACGGCGTTCGACCACAGCAGAGCCTCGCCGGCGCTGAGTTCGACCTCCTTGTTGCCCTGATGGAACAGGACATCTCCTTTCGAAATGACGAGAACGAGATCGTCGCTGCTGTCGGACGCCAGAGCCTTGGTCCGCGTTACCTTGGCCGGAGAACTGGAAAACGATGCGATGGCCAGGTTCGGCAGCGCCTGGATATGGCCTTCGATGCGCAACGGCCCGTCGCCGACCGGCTCCATATCCAGTTTGACGATGTTGCGGCCAAAGGCTTCGCGCCAGATTGGCAGCCGATCACGCTCAGGCAATTCATCGGTCGAAAACCGGAACGACGTCTCTTCTCCTTGCACGACAGCTCCGCGGCCACGTCTTGAAACAGCAGAGACAAGCTACAGGGGAGAGGCCGGCGGCTGCTTGGGCTGGGTGACGCGCTGACTTGGGCTGTGAGGAACCGAGGCAGGCTGTGAGGAACTCAAGGAATGCCCCCCACGACACCGAGCGGTTGGCGCAATCGGCAGCGCGGGGCGTTGTCGGACGCTCTACCAGCCACCCTTGAGCCGGGCGGCGCCGCGAATTTCGGACGGCGTCGCGCCATAGCACCGGCGGAACGCAAGATTGAAGTAGGACAAGTCTCCAAACCCCGCCTCGAAAGCGATGGTGCTGATCATGTAGCCGGAAAACCTGACGTCTTCGAGGCAGCGATGCGCGCGTGCGAGGCGCTGGCTCAGCACGAAATCGGTGAACGTGGTCTGGTCGCTGTCGAACAACGACCTGATGTAGCGTGGCGAAATGCCGTGCCGCGCCGCCAGCCTGTCGATCGACAGATCCCGCTCGGTCAAATTGGCAACGATGTCGGCCTTGAGGGCTTGCAGCCGCGCCACGCGAACACCGCGTGCCCTGGCGAGATGGGCGGCATCGCGGTTGGCGCCAAGCGCCAGCACCATGAGGTCCTGCATGTGCGCGCTGCTTGCCGATTTGAGTTCCGGCGACATGTCGGCGATCTCGGCCTGCAGTATCTTGATATAGCTGGTCAGAAGCCGCGTTGCCTCGTTGTCGCGCGGTATGCGCTGCATCAGCGCGTCGTCGAGATTGGCCACCGCCTGCGTCAGCGCGGTCCGCGGTATGGCGAGCGTGAGGAGACGGGCGAGCGGCTCGTTGTTCAGGCTCCCGCCGGGCAGGGCGTTCGACCACAAAAGGGCTTCGCCCGCTCTTAGCTCGACCTCCTTCGTGCTCTGACGGAACATGACGTCTCCATCCGTGATGACGAAGACGAGATCGTCATTGCTGTCGGATGCCTGAGCCTTGGTCCGCGTCACCCTGGCCGGACTACTGGAAAGTGAAGCGATGGCGAGGTTGGGCAGCGTATGGATAAGACCTTCGATACGCAGCGGCCCGTCGCCGAACGGCTCCAGATCCAGTTTGACGATGTTGCGGCCATAGGCTTCGCGCCAGATTGGCAGCCGATCGCGTTCAGGCAATTCGTCGGTTGAAAACCGGAAGGACGTCTCAACCCCTTGCACAACAGCTCCGCGACAGGCGCCTCGAAAAAACGAGGCAAGCTATAAGCGAGAGCCGGGCGGTTGCTTGGGCTGGGTGACGTGTCGTTTTGGGCTGTGAGGAACAGCAGGATCAAAACTGCGGCATCTGCTGCTGGTCAGCGGCGCGGCGGCATTGCGCTACCAGCCACCCTCGATCCGTGCCGCGGCGCGTATGTCGGACGGGGTCGCGCCGTAGCGCTGGCGGAAACGGTGATTGAAGTAGGACAAATCTCCAAACCCCGATTCGAAGGCGATGGTGCTGATCAATCGAGCGCCCAGACGAGGGTCGGTCAGGCGTGCATGCGCGCGTGCCAAGCGCTGGTCCAGCACGAAATCGGTAAAGGTCGTTTCGTCGCTCTGGAACAGCGAGCGTATGTAGCGTGGCGACACGCCATGACGTGCGGCGAGGGCATCGATCGACAGCCAACTCGCGGCGACGTTGGCCACGGCGTCCGCCTTGATCGCATGCAGCCTTGCAACCCGCACTCCACGTCCCCTGGCGATCTCCGCGGCATCGCGCGTGGCGCCCAGAGCAAGCGCCACGAGATCGTGGACATGGTCGGCGGCGGCCTGCTGCAGGCTTGGAGAGGACCGCGCCAGTTCGCCCCTGGCGATGTGCAGGTAGGACGTTAGCAGCCGCAGCGCCTGGTTGTCCCTGGATAGCGGCCGAAGAACGCTCGCGTCCGCGTCAGCCAGCTGTGGAGCGAGCCGTTTTCGCGCAAAACGCAAGTTGATGAGTTGCACGCGTGAATGCGCGGTACCGCTCCCCGGTTCGTCATTGGCGGTGACGATAGCCTGGCCGCCGCTGAAGGTCTCTTCCCGCCCTCGTTGCTTAGCCGTTCCCAAACCGCTTTGCATGATGACGAGAACAAGATCATCGCTATCGATCAGTTCGCTGGTAAGCCGATTGCGCATCGCAGAGTGCGATCCGGTGGAGATGCGCAGGCCGGGCAAGGCTTGCAAGGTGACGTCGACATCGAAATCGGTGCCGGGCTCGGGTTCCATTTCGATCCGGAAGAGCCTTCGCCCGAAAATCTCGCGGAAATGGTCCAGGCGTTGCGCGGGCGGCAAGGCGGCAGTGGTAATTCGAAGAGGCTCGACACTCCCGTTCGCCTGCACGTCAAGTCACCTGTGTTGGCGAGCGGCTAGAGGCTCCGACCCGTCTGCTTTGCCACCCTAGGCTGCTGTCTCGTGATGCTGCAACGGCGCAGGCTGCCCGTTCAACATCAAATTGTTGTCATTCAGCGTTCCCGTCGGTCTCCCCTTTATGAATGATC
>NZ_JBFUGJ010000482.1:0-3507 GCF_056402975.1 Mesorhizobium sp. P3_A9
CCGATCATCTCGTCCAGCGATAGCCGCAGCGTCAGGCCACAGGTGTCACCGATGGCGTCGCGACCCTCCTCGATCAGCTCGCGCATCAGCCGCGAGCGGTTTTCCAGCGAACCGCCATATTCGTCGGTGCGCTGGTTGGTGGCGGTGGACAGGAAGTGCTGGATGATGCCGAAGCCATGCGCGCCATAGAGACAGACCAGGTCGAAACCCGCCAGTTTGGCGCGTTTGAAGGCATTGCGATGCCAGCGCCTGAGGTCGCGTATATCCTCTCTGTCCATGGCGCGGGCCTGGACCGGATCGTTGGTGAAGGTGCGGATGGGCAAGGCCGACGGCCCGCGCGGCACTTCCTTGGTGTAGAGGTTCGGGCCGTTGATGCCGGAATAGGCGAGCTGGATGCCGGCCAGTGCGCCATGCTGGTGCATGGCCTTGGCCATCTTCGCCAACGCCGGGATGTCGGCGTCGTCCCACAGCCTGAGCTCGATAAAGGGCGTGATCTCGGAGGTGTGGTGCATCTCGGTCTGTTCGGTGAAGATGACGCCCCAGCCGCCTTCCGACTTGATGCGCCGCATCTCGGCCGCCGCCGACGGATCGCGATAGCCGCCGCCATTGCAGTGCGGCACCTGGTAGAAGCGGTTCTTGGCGGTCACCGGACCGATCTTCACGGGCTCGAACAGAATGTCGTAGCGTGGATCACGCATAGTGCTTCCTTCCTGCCAGCGTCGCGTCGCGGCATGCGCGGTGATGGTTTGGCGCAAACCGGTCCGCCCGGTGGGTAGATGCGGTAAACTTACTCATAAGTTGCGGCGCGTGCCGGAAAACTACAGATTTCTTCTGTGCCGATTAGGACGCGCCTAATCCGTCCTCGCCATACGGATTAGCATCCGGCAAATCCCGGCTGAGCCAAATGCGACTTCAAGGCCGTGGCCACGCGATGCTAGATAGCGCACACGGCCAATGAGACATAACGCATGGACAGCATCCAGATCCTTGAAAAGCTGATCGCCTTTCCGACGGTCAGTCACGAGTCGAACCTCGACCTCATCGGTTACGTGACGGAGCTGCTGGCGGCACAGAGCATTGCCTGCCAGATCATCCGCAGCGCGGACGGCCATAAGGCCAACCTTTTCGCGACCATCGGGCCGGCCGACGCTCCCGGCGTCATGCTGTCCGGCCATACCGACGTCGTCCCCATCGACGGCCAGGACTGGACGCTGCCGCCTTTCGAGATGACCGCGCGCGATGGCAGGCTCTACGGCCGTGGTGCTGCCGACATGAAGGGTTTCGTCGCCTGCGTGCTTGCCGCCTGTCTCAAGGCCGCGAAAATGAGCCTGCAAACGCCCTTGCATCTGGCGCTTTCCTACGACGAGGAGGTCGGCTGCATCGGTGTGCACAGCCTGATCGACATGCTGCAGGCCGCGCCGCACCGGCCTCTGCTGTGCATCGTCGGCGAGCCGACCAACATGCAGGTTGCGACCGGCCACAAGGGCAAGCTCGCGGCACGCGCCATGTGCAGGGGTCGGGAAGGCCATTCGGCGCTCGCCCCGTTGGCGCTCAACGCCATTCATCTCGGTTGCGACTTCGTCTCCGCGCTACGCCAGGAACAGGACCGGCTGGCGCGCGATGGCGCGCGCGACGGCGACTATGACATTCCCTACACGACCGTCCACGTCGGCAAGATGAATGCCGGCGTGGCGCTCAACATCGTGCCGAATCTCTGCCAGCTCGACTTCGAGATCCGCAATGTCGCGGCCGACAATGCTGACCAAATCCTCGACGGGCTGCGCGCTGCGGCGGCGCGCATTGCCGCTGCCGCTTCAGCGATCGCGCCGGAGGCGGCCATCGAGATCGATATCACCAACACCTATCCGGGGCTGGACACGCCGGCGAATTCGCAGGCCGTCGCCTTCGTCAAATCGTTGACCGGTGCCAACGACACTATCAAGGTTGCCTTCGGCACCGAAGGCGGATTGTTCAGTCGCGACCTCGGCACGCCGACCATCGTGTGCGGACCGGGCTCGATGGCGCAAGGGCACAGGCCGGACGAATTCGTCAGCGTCGAACAGATGCGCCGCTGCGACGACATGCTGGACAATCTGCTGCGGCGGCTTGCCGATCACCGGCTTCAGGTGGCGTGACGGAAGGCTTCTATTCCACGACCCGGCCGCTGCCGAACACGCCCTGTTCGACGACGAAACGGCGGCAATGATCGATGAATGCCTGCACCGTCTGTGTGCGGTGCTCGGCGTTGGGCAAGGCGACCCCCATGGTCAGAGGCCGCAAATCCCCCGCCAGCGGCACGAAGACCAGCGGCTTGCCGTCGGGCGCCAGCGTGTTGAGCGGCCGCATGTTGGCGATGCCGTAGCCGAAGCCGTTCGCAACCATTGACCGCATCACCGCGATGTCGCCGGTGCGCTCGGCAATGTTCGGCCGGATCCCCCGCGACTGAAAGGCCGAAAGAAAATATTCGCGGCTATAGGGCAGGTCGAGCAGCACCATCGGCTCGTCGGCCAGTTCTTCCGTCGTGATCGAAGCCTTGCCGGCGAAGCGATGCCCTTGTGGCAGCATGACATAGGCCGGCACCAGCATCAGCGGCTCGAACGTCGTGTCCTGCGACAGTTCGAGATCGTAAGTCAGTGCTGCGTCGATTTCGCCTCGCTGCAACATTTCGAGCAACTGACCCTGGTTGCGCTCGAATTGCCGGAACCGCACCTCGGGATAGGCGCGCTCGAACTTCATGCGCAGGGTCGGCATGACGATCTGCGCGAAGGTCAGCAGGCATCCGACCGCCAGCGGCCCGCGCACCTTCTCGGCGATGTCGCCGGCAATATCGTGCAGGGCGTCGGCGTCGGCAAGCAGCCTGGCGGCCTCCTTGAGGAAAACGCGCCCGCCGGCCGTGAGTGACAGGCCATGCGAATGCTTGCGCACAAAAAGCTGGACGCCGAATTCGGCCTCGAGCTGCGCGATGGATGCCGAAATCGAAGGCGGCGACACATTGACCTGCTCGGCCGCCTTGGTAATGGAGCCGGCTTCGCCGACGGCGACGAAATATTCCAGTTGTCTGAGCGTGAAGCGTAACGGCATGGGCAGCTATGTTGCCGGTTTGGGCGTGGCGATCAAGCGATCGCTTTGCCTCAATATTTGATCCATGTCGTTTTCAATGCGGTGTACTTGTCCAGCGCATGCAGAGACAGGTCGCGGCCGAAGCCGGATTGCTTGATGCCGCCGAACGGCGTCATCGGGCTCAGCGCATCGACCGTGTTGACGGAAACTGTGCCGGCGCGGAGCCGGCCGGCGACGCGGTGCGCACGCGAAAGACTGTCGGTCCACAGCGATGCGGCCAGCCCGTACGGGTTGTCATTGGCGATGCGGACAGCCTCCTCCTCATCGTCGAAGGCAAGGACCGAGAGCACCGGCCCGAATATCTCGTCGCGGGCAATCGGGTCGTCATGGGCAACATTGTCGAAGATGGTGGGCTGTATGAAGCTGCCGCGGCCGTTGACCGTGACC
>NZ_JBFUGJ010000483.1:0-3495 GCF_056402975.1 Mesorhizobium sp. P3_A9
CCTTCGCAATCCTCGCCGCCAACCGTGCATTGTTCTCGACCAGCGCGATGTTGGTCTTCAGGCTCCTGCCGCCGGTCAGCTCAAGGATTTTTCCCAGCAGGAACGGCGTCACCGCCTTACCGGTCACGTGCAGAGCCTCCGCAGCTTTCTGCGCCGCTTCGATATAGCCTGCCATCTCTTCGGCCGGTATTTCGTGGTCTTCCGGCACCGGGTTGGCGATCAGCATGCCGCCGCCCAGGCCCAGCGCAGCCCGAGTCCGGAAGAAATGCGCGATCTCGTCCGGCGTGTGCAGGGTCAGCGGCGCGCGGAACGGCGACTGCCGCGACCAGAAAGCCGGCATCGTCTCGCAGCCATGGCCGACAACAGGCACACCGCGCGTTTCCAGCACCTCCAGCGTCTTTTCGATATCAAGAATGGCCTTGGCGCCGGCCGAGACGACGATGACCGGCGTACGTGCCAGCTCGTCGAGGTCGGCCGAGATATCAAAACTCTTTTCCGCCCCCTTGTGGACGCCGCCAATGCCGCCGGTGGCGAACACTTTTATCCCGACCATGTGCGCCGCGATCATCGTGGCGGCGACTGTCGTGCCGCCAGTGCGCCCTTGCGCGACGGCGAAGCCGAGGTCGGCGCGCGACAGCTTCATGGCGTCGCCGGTCATGGCCAGCGATTCGCGTTCGCCGTCGGACAGGCCGATCTTGATGCGGCCGCCGACCACCGCGATCGTCGCCGGYACGGCGCCGCCATCGCTGATGATCTTCTCGACATCCGCCGCCATGGCGCCATTGTCGGGATAGGGCATGCCATGGGTGATGATGGTGCTTTCCAGCGCCACCACCGGCCGCCCGGCGGCCAGCGCCTGCGCCACCGGCGCGTGGATGTCGATGAAGGGGCGGGCGGTCTCTGGGGTCATCTGCATCTCCAACCGGAGTGCGGCGCATCGGTCTGGATACGCAGCCTCACTCAGGCACTATGAATTTGCCGGTCTCATGCCACTTCCCTGGCCTCCGGCACAAGGGCCAGCGCTTCAGTGAAGCTTGCGGCGGTGAAATCGGGAACGGCGTCGGCACTTTCGATAGCCAGCGTTGCCGCCGCGACGCCGTCGCGCAAGGCTTGGCGCAGGGGCAGGCCGCGCAGCAAAGCCGCGATCGTTGCGCCCGCCAGTGCGTCGCCGGCACCAGTGACATCGGCAACTCTTCTCGGCGGTGGCGGCTGGATCGAGAAGGCGCCTGCTTCGTCGAAACCCAGCACCGGTGCGCTGCCTGCCGTCACGATGCCGCTGGTAAGGCCGCTGCATCGCAACCCGTCGATGAGATCTCGCTCGGCGGCATCTGCATGGACGCCGGCCAGCGCGATGGCTTCCCGCCGGTTCATGAACAGCTGAGCCAACGCGCCGAGCACCGGTATCAGCCGGATCACCTTGGCCGGCGAAATGGCAATGGCGAATACAGGTTTGCCGACGGCAAGCGAAACCAGCCGCTCCAGTGCCGCCGAGGGCAGATTGGCGTCGCACAGGATGGCGTCTGCGTCGGCGATCGCCTCGCGGACCTTGGAGCGCCTCATCTGCTTGGGGAATGCCAAATCGTACAGCGCCATGTCGGCAAAGCCGACGATCAGTTCGCCCTCGCGGTCGATCAGTGCCGTGTAGCTCGGCGTCGTGCGGTCGAGGAACACGGCCGAGAGATCCGCGATGCCTGCTTCCGCTATGGCGCGTGAAACCGTATCGCCCGCCGCATCGCCGCCCCGCATCGAAAGCAGTGAAGCGGAAGCGCCGCGCCGCACCGTGCTGCGCAGCGCGTTGAAGACGCCGCCGCCGACATCCTCGCGCATCGTGCCTGGATTGGATGCGGCCGGCACGTAGGGGCCGGACACCTGGCCACGCCGGTCGATATGGGCGCCGCCCACGGCCAGTATCTTTGTCGATTTCACCATGCCGGCGATATGCCCTTTGTTATTCTTGCCGCGCAAGCGCTAGGCTGCGACTGGAGTTTCGCATGCGAGGCAGCGATTCGGCAGGCCGAGACAACGGGGCCTGCTGGCCTAATGCGAATGCGTTGCTGCTTACGTTTCTGGGACGAAAAAAGAACAAATCGGGATATTGCTTGTTTTTCAAATGCTTGTTGCCTCTTGCCAAATGAGAACAAAAAAGGTACAAAATGGCAGGGATYACGGATTGTCCGGCCTTCATTGACGACCAAGGGGTGATGTATCATGGCTCAGAATTCTTTGCGGCTTGTAGAGGATAAGGCAGTGGACAAATCAAAGGCTCTGGATGCGGCGCTGTCGCAAATCGAGCGGGCTTTCGGCAAGGGCTCGATCATGCGGCTCGGCGCGAACGAGCAGGTCGTCGAGATCGAAACSGTGCCGACCGGCTCGCTTGGCCTCGACATCGCTCTTGGCGTCGGYGGCCTGCCGCGCGGCCGCATCRTCGAGATCTACGGGCCGGAAAGCTCGGGCAAGACGACGCTGGCSCTGCACACSGTGGCCGAAGCCCAGAAGAAGGGCGGCATCTGCGCCTTCGTCGAYGCTGARCATGCGCTCGATCCGGTCTATGCCCGCAAGCTTGGCGTCGACCTTGAAAACCTGCTGATCTCGCAGCCCGACACCGGCGAGCAGGCGCTGGAAATCTGCGACACGCTGGTGCGTTCCGGCGCCATCGACGTTCTGGTGGTCGATTCGGTGGCGGCGCTGACGCCACGTGCCGAAATCGAGGGCGAGATGGGCGATTCGCTGCCTGGCCTGCAGGCCCGCCTGATGAGCCAGGCGCTGCGCAAGCTGACCGCCTCGATCTCGCGCTCCAACACCATGGTCATCTTCATCAACCAGATCCGCATGAAGATCGGCGTCATGTTCGGCTCGCCCGAGACCACCACCGGCGGCAATGCGCTGAAATTCTATGCGTCAGTGCGTCTCGATATTCGCCGCATCGGCTCGGTCAAGGACCGCGACGAGGTCGTCGGCAACCAGACCCGAGTCAAGGTGGTCAAGAACAAGCTGGCGCCGCCCTTCAAGGTGGTCGAGTTCGACATCATGTATGGCGAGGGCGTGTCCAAGACCGGCGAACTGGTCGACCTCGGCGTCAAGGCCGGTGTGGTCGAGAAGTCGGGCGCCTGGTTCTCCTACAATTCGCAGCGTCTCGGCCAGGGCCGCGAAAATGCAAAACTGTTCCTGCGCGACAATCCCGATACCGCACGCGAGATCGAACTGGCGCTGAGACAGAATGCCGGGCTGATCGCCGAAAAATTCCTCGAGAATGGTGGCTCTGAGGGCAGCGGCGACGACGGTTTTGAGGACGAAGCCGGCGCGATGTAGCGCAACGGTCAGAGTTCGGCCACAAATTCGGCCTATCATCTGATGCTTAAGTAATCGAGTTCTTTAGTACCGCGTTCAAAACCGCCGGCCTTCGCGCCGGCGGTTTTCGTTTTTGGGTAGCGCGGACTGCCTGGCAAGCTCCCTGGATTGGCCCATTCCGTGTTTCTGGACAGGGTGGGGCGTGCC
>NZ_JBFUGJ010000484.1:0-3476 GCF_056402975.1 Mesorhizobium sp. P3_A9
TGCGTCTTCGTGAACGTGCAGGCGCTGGCGGCGGTGATCAATTCCTTGTCGGTCAAAAGCAGCATCTGATCGGCGGCGACTTCCTGGCCGTTGCGGTTGATGCAGCCATATTTGTCGCCATAGGGTTTCGACAGATCGATGCCTGCCGCGGAAGCCTGACCGGCAGTCAAAACGACAACCACCGCAACAGACAGACTAAAACYACGCATGCTCATTCCCCCATTGCCCAACGTCAAGAACATGATTGCAGCGGCCCCAGTTTCTCAAGGCCGGGAATGGTGACCAAGAAACCATCCTCTCCCTTGTTGGTGACCACGATGGTTTCGCTCGTCGTCCCCGCCTCGCCCTCGGCGGAACAGGTTGCATCAAGCGATTGCGTACCCAGAGCCGTCGTCAATTGCTGCTCGAACCGGCAACCACTGCCATAGGTCTCGATGCCTTCCGCGGTCAGCAGGATATAGGCATCGCTGTCCTGATACCCGGCCTTGACGCCGGCACAGCCGACATCATTGCCCCAGGAGCCGGCCAGCACCCCGGCCGCACTTGCCGGACCACCGGCAACTGCCGCCAGGACCACCGAGATGAGCGCGGCCGAACGCGCCAAGCTCAGACCCCGGTCGCCGGAATGCCTGACCGTTCGACCTTGCGCGGCGCGGTGATGTCTTTCCACGTCGACAGCGCCCGGTTGACCGCCGCGTTCGGCTCGCGGCCGACGAAYTGGCCATGGCCGGGCTTGGCCTTCACCTCGGCATCCTCGATAGACAGTTCGCCGCGCGAGAAGACGAAGCGCGGCAGGCCGGTCACTTCGAAGCCTTCGAACACGTTGTAGTCGATCACCGAYTGCTGCTTCTTSGMCGAGATCGTCTTCTTSCGCTTCGGRTCCCAGACGACGATGTCGGCATCAGCGCCTTCGACGATGGCGCCCTTCTTCGGATACATGTTGAGGATCTTGGCGATGTTGGTCGAGGTCACAGCGACGAACTCGTTCATCGTCARCCGGCCGGTGWTGACGCCRGTGGTCCACAGCACCGGCAAACGGTCTTCCAGACCGCCGGTGCCGTTGGGGATCTTGGTGAAATCGCCGACGCCGTTGCGCTTCTGCTTGGTGGTGAAGGCGCAATGGTCGGTCGCCACCACTTGCAGCGATCCGGCCTGCAGGCCGGCCCACAGCGAATCCTGGTGCAATTTGTTGCGGAAAGGCGGGCTCATCACGCGGCGCGCCGCATGGTCCCAGTCCTTGTTGAAATATTCGCTTTCATCGAGGGTCAAATGCTGGACCAGCGGCTCGCCGAACACGCGCATGCCCTTCTGTCGCGCCCGGCGGATGGCCTCGTGTGCTTGTTCGCAGGAGACATGCACGACATAGAGCGGCACACCGGCCATGTCGGCGATCATGATGGCGCGGTTGGTTGCCTCGCCTTCCACTTCCGGCGGGCGTGAATAGGCGTGGCCCTCAGGGCCATTGTTGCCTGCGGCGAGCAGCTTCTGCGAGAGCGCTGCGACCACGTCGCCATTTTCGGCGTGCACCAAAGGCAGCGCGCCAAGGTCGGCGCAGCGCTGGAACGACGCATACATCTCGTCGTCGTCGACCATCAGCGCGCCCTTGTAGGCCATGAAGTGCTTGAACGAAGTGATGCCCTTGTCGACGACAGTGGCCATTTCGTCGAACACCTGCTTGCCCCACCAGGTGATCGCCATGTGGAAGGAATAGTCGCAGGCAGCCTTGGACGTCTTGTTGTCCCACATCTGCAGGGCCTCCAACAGCGATTGCTGCGGCGCCGGCAGGCAGAAATCGACCACCATCGTCGTGCCGCCGGCAAGGGCTGCCCGCGTGCCGGATTCGAAATCGTCGGCCGAATAGGTGCCCATGAACGGCATTTCGAGATGGGTGTGCGGATCGATGCCACCCGGCATGACATAGCAGCCGGTGGCGTCGTACTCATGATCGCCATGCAGGTCCGAGCCGATGGCGACGATCTTGCCGTGCTGCATCAGCACGTCGGCCTTCCATGTGCGGTCGGCGGTGACGATGGTGCCGTTCTTGATGACTTTGGTCATTTTCATGTTCCCTTGTTCCAAACGGCGCGACTTCTTCTGATCGCTGCCGTATCAACCTCTATATCGCCAGATAACAACCGACCGCGTCACCTCGGATGCCAATTGACACACAGCGATCTTCCGTTCGATAAACCAGAAGAAATTCTTGCTTGTGAGGTTCGTAGGCCAAAAGGTAACCGTCGCGATCGTCTGTAACCACCGAACATCTCTCGACAACCGGTGTCTCGCTTTCCATATCCGCGAGGGTGTCACGGCGATCAACGTCGATCCAGTAGGGCTTCACCAATGCTGCGCGGAATCGCGCGAGGTCAGCTATGACGACGTCTTCGGCTAACGGCACACCCACCAAATCAGTCCGATCTTTCGTCAGCGCTGGGTAGTCGTATTCGTCGATTTCTTTGCGAATGAATGCGACTAGAGCATCAAAATCCAGATCGTTTTTATCCTCCATAACTCACTCCACGATGACAGCCGTCTCCACCACCGCATGGAACAGCACGTCGGCACCGGCCGAAGCCCATTCCTTGGAGATTTCCTCAGCCTCGTTGTGTGACAACCCGTCAACGCAGGGACACATCACCATGGCGGTCGGGGCAACGCGGTTGATCCAGCAGGCGTCGTGGCCGGCGCCCGAGACCAGATTGCGGTGCGAATAACCGAGCCGTTCGGCGGCATCGCGGATCGCCTTGACGCAGCCGGCGTCGAAAGTAACGGGATCGAACGCGCCGACCTGCTCTATCTTGTACTGGATATCGAGCGCCTCGCAGATCGTGTCGATGCCTTCGCGGATGCGGCCRTCCATGGCGTCCAGCACTTCCTTCTCCGGCGAGCGGATGTCGATGGTGAAGACGGTGCGGCCGGCGATGATGTTGCGCGARTTCGGAAASACTTCCATGTGGCCGACMGCGCCGACKGCGTCSGGCTGRTAGTCCATGGCRATCTCGTGCACSAGYTCGATSACGCGRGCCATGCCGAGACCGGCATTGCGGCGCTTGGGCATCGGCGTCGAGCCGGTATGGGCTTCCTTGCCGGTCAGCGTCACCTGCAGCCATTTCAGCCCCTGGCCGTGGGTGACGACACCGATGTCGATGTCTTCGTCCTCGAGGATCGGGCCCTGCTCGATATGCAGTTCGAAGAAGGCGTGGATCTTGCGATCTCCGACCTTCTCGGTGCCCTTCCAGCCGATGCGCTCCAGTTCCTCGCCGAATTTCTTGCCCTGCTTGTCGGTGTGCTCGTAGACATCGGCCTGATCGAGCACGCCGGCGAACACGCCGGATGCCATCATCGCCGGGGCAAAGCGYGAGCCTTCCTCRTTSGTCCAGTTGGTGACGACRATCGGRTGTTTGGTCTTGATGCCGAGATCGTTGAGCGAGCGCACCACTTCCAGCCCGCCSAGMACGCCGAGGACGCCGTCATAC